>NZ_JBHTSL010000041.1:0-47730 GCF_042795115.1 Arthrobacter sp. NPDC056493
TCCACGTCAAAAACGGCATCCCCTGGTTCATCCCACCGCCCCACATCGACCCCCGCCAACAACCCCGACAAAACCACCACCACAAAACATGAACCGCCGCCCAGCCCGGGCCGATGAGGAGAGCCGCGCCCGTGTCCAGGCATGCGGGATCCACCGGTACTGGGTGGGTCACTAATTCCGCAACCCAAAACAGAAACGCCCAGCCCCTCAAATCGGGACCAGGCGTTCCGGTGAAACGAAACCGGCGGCTGCTATGCGTCCTGCCAGCCACGGCCTTCCGTGAACGTGGCAACGAGAGTGCCCACGCCGGCCTGCATCGAGTTCGAGGGGTCTTCGTACAGGAACCCTTCCGTCGCCCGGCTATGGGTAATGAGCTGCTCGGCTTCGAGCTTCGCTTCGGGCACGGCGGCACCGATGATTCCGGTGCGCGCGGGAAGTTCGGGAGTGTGCACTACGTCGGCGTTGGTCTCCGAGAGCGGAATAGTGGTCCCGGAGCGAATCTCGTCGTGCGGAAACTCGAATTCGGCATCGTCGGGGGCAGCAGGAATCGTGTACTCCAGAAAGTAGTTCATGTCCCCAGCCTTGCAGATAACCGCCACACCAGAAAACCCCGTCCCTGTGCCCGCGGGCATGAATATCCTCGTGCCCTCTGAACGGAAACGCAAGCAAAAGGACGCTTCGCTCCTACCGTCCCGCCGCGTATCCCTGCGCACCCCGAGGGTTCGCGGCAGCCTGTAGCACGCCCGTCCGGGGATCGCGCACGACGGCGGACAACCGTCCCAGTGTCCAGCCGCCAGCCCTGGTGATCCGGTGTCCGCGACGTTCGAGTCCGGAAATAACGTCGTCACCCAACCGATCCTCGATCACGGCGCCGCCGGGTTCCCATGTGCGGGGCCAGAAGGACCCGGGCATCGACGTCGTGTGGAACGCCGGCGCGTCGATGGCCTGCTGTGGCGAGTACCCGCCGACGATAGTCCGCAGCAGGTACAGCAGCTGCCACTGGTCCTGCTGGTCTCCCCCGGGCGAGCCGAGCGCGGAAACAGCAACGCCATCGCGCAGCACAAGCGTTGGCGTCAGTGTGGTCCGCGGCCGCTTGCCCGGCGCCAGCGTGGACGGCGTTCCGGGATCCAGCCACGTCATCTGCAGTCGCGTGCCCAAGCAAAACCCGAGCTCGGGGATCGCCGGCGACGACTGGAGCCAGCCGCCGGACGGCGTGGCCGAAACCATGTTGCCCCAGCGGTCCACAACGTCGATGTGGCAGGTGTCGCCGCGGGTTTCCCCGTTGGACGCCACGCTGGGTTCGCCGATGGTCGGTTCGCCAACACCGGCGGCAGCGGCCGCGGAACCTGTTCGGCCAGGAGCGGCTGCAGCTCCGAAAGCCGGCGGCCTGCCGGCGTCATTCGACCCCGAGGGCGGAAAATACTCGGTCCGCAGGGCAGGCACGTACGGCTCGCGTCCAAAAACAGATCCCGGGCGGAACTCCAGCGACGCACTCTCCGCAATAAGTTCCCGGCGCGACGCCGCGTACTCTTCCGACAGGAGGTAATCGAGAGGGACGTCCGCGTCGCCGTAGTACGCCTCGCGGTCCGCCAGTGCGAGCTTCTGGGCCTCCAGAATGGTGTGCGCCCCGAGCTCAGTGGACGGGTCGAGGTGGTCGTCATCAAAGCCGGCCAGGATCGCAAGCGTCTGCAGCAGGGCCGGCCCCTGCCCCCACGGGCCGGTCTTGGCGATGGTGTGCCCGCGGAACTCGAACGTGGCCGCTTCCTCATACGATGCGCGGAACCCGGCCATGTCGGCCATCGTCATGACGCCGCGGTGGTCGGTCCCTGCCGAGTGCCGGTGCGGTGTCCGGACACTTTCGGCCACCGAACGGGCCACGAAACCCTCACCCCACTCCCTGCGGGCGGCGTCGATACGCTCCTCGCGGGTGTGCGCCGGCTCCGCGGCGAATGCCTCGCCGAGGCCGGCACCTGCCTGAACCAGTTTCTGGAGGGTGCGGGCAAGCGCCGGATTCCGGACCAACTCGCCCTCCACCGGGATGCGTTCCTCCGGCATCCACAATTCGGCAGATGTGGGCCAGTGCTCGCGGAATAGGCCCGCCACGGCCGAGATCGTCCTGCAGACGCGTGCCAGCACCGGGTGGCCGTCGCGCGCGTACCGGATGGCGAAGTCCAGGACTTCCGCCAGCTCCCATGTGCCGTGGTCCCGCAGCAGCAACAGCCAGGCGTCGACGGCGCCGGGAACCGCCGCGGCGAGGGCGCCCGATCCTGGCACCAGTTCCAAGCCCTCGGCGCGGAAGTGCTGGACGGAAGCGCCCACCGGCGCCGGGCCCTGGCCCATCAGGACCACGGGCTTCCCAGGCTCCTCGGCCGTGCTGAAGACGCCTGTCATGTCGCCGCCGGGCCCGTTGAGGTGCGGTTCCACCACGTGCAGCACGAACGCGGCGGCCGTGGCCGCGTCGAATGCGTTGCCGCCCCGCTCGAGCACAGCCTGCGCGGTGCCAGTGGCGAGCCAATGGGTCGTAGCAGACATGCCGAACGTGCCCTGCAGCGTAGGACGGGTGGTGAATGTCTCCGGCCTCGTAAAACTCATAGGGGCTACTGTAGTCACCGGCTTCCGGACGGTCCGGAATACGGCGCCCGCGACACGCTCCGGCGGCGCCGGGGCCTACTTGCCCAGGCCAGCCCGCCTTAGTGCTTCGGCCATGGCCGTATCCGCTGGAGCTGGCCGCTGGCCGGACTGCTTCGGCTGTCGCCTGGCGCTGTCGTCTGCCGCAGGCCGGCCCGAACCGCCGCCCTGCCGCGTCCCGGGCTTTCCACCAGATTGACCTGAAGCACCCGTCTGGTTGCGGCCACCTTCCCGGCCAGCGGACTCGCGGCCGCCTTCCGGGTTGCCTCCTGCCGGGCGGCCGACGGCGCGGCCGCCTTCCCGGTCCCGGTCGCCGCCGCGTCCCCCAGGCGAGCGTCCCCCAGCCGAGCGTCCCCCGGCGGACCGATCGCCGGACCGGTCGCCGGAAGCCGCCGGTTCGTCGTCGAGCCTCAGCGTGAGCGAGATCCGCTTCCTTTCCGGGTCGGCCTCAAGCACCTTCACCCGGACCACCTGTCCGGACTTGACCACCTCGCGGGGATCGGCGACGAACCGGTTCGCGAGCGCAGACACGTGGACCAGCCCATCCTGGTGAACCCCGACATCCACGAACGCGCCGAAGGCGGCCACGTTGGTGACGGTTCCTTCCAGGACCATGCCGGGCCTGAGGTCGGAGATCTTCTCGATGCCCTCGGAGAACGCTGCCGCCTTGAACGCCGGACGCGGGTCACGTCCCGGCTTTTCGAGCTCGGCGATGATGTCGCGGACCGTGGGAAGCCCGAAGGTGCCGTCCACAAATTCAGCAGGGTTCAGCCGCCCGGCATCTGCCAGCGGCGCAAGACCGCTTCCGGGGGCACCGGACCCGCGAGAGGCGCCGGCCGCCGTCAGGATCTTCCGGGCCACCGAGTACGCTTCGGGGTGCACGCTCGACGCATCCAGCGGTTCCGCTCCCCCGGTGATCCGCAGGAACCCGGCACACTGTTCGAACGCCTTGGCACCCAGCCTCGGCACCTTCTTCAGCTCGCTGCGCTTGGCGAACGGCCCGTGCTCGTTGCGGTACGCCACGATGTTCTCGCTCAGCAGCGGCCCGACGCCGGCCACCCGGCTCAGCAGCGCCGGCGACGCCGTGTTTACATCCACACCCACGGCGTTCACGCAGTCCTCCACCACGGCATCCAGGCTGCGGTCCAGTTTCGCGGCCGTGACATCGTGCTGGTACTGCCCCACGCCGATCGATTTCGGATCGATCTTCACCAGCTCGGCCAGCGGGTCCTGCAACCGGCGGGCGATGGACACCGCACCGCGCAGGGATACGTCCATGCCCGGGAGTTCGGCGGCGGCAAGGGCGGACGCCGAATATACCGACGCGCCGGCCTCGGACACCACCAGCTTCTGCGGCGCCGCACCAGAGGCCGCACCAGCCCCGGAGCCGGCAGCTGCGGAGAGCTGCTTGATCAGTTCAGCCGCGAGCTTGTCCGTCTCGCGCGACGCCGTTCCGTTGCCGATGGCCACGAGCTCGACGGCGTGCTGCCGCGCCAGCCGGGTCAGCGTCGTCAGGGCTTCGTCCCACTTGCGGGCCGGCGCGTGCGGGTAGACGGTGTCCGTGGCCACCACCTTGCCGGTTTTGTCGACCACCGCCACCTTCACGCCGGTCCGCAGGCCGGGGTCGAGGCCCAGAGTGGAGCGGTTTCCGGCGGGCGCCGCCAGCAGCACGTCGCGGAGGTTGGCGGCGAAAACGCGCACGGCCTCGTCCTCCGCGGTGGCGAACATCCGTCCCCGCAGGTCGGCCGTCAGCCGCGCCAGCACCCGGGAGCGCCAGGCCACCTGCGCGGTCTGCAGCAGCCACGGGTCGGCGGGCCGGCCGCGGTCGGCAACCCCGAGGAACCGGGCCACGGCGGATTCGTAACGGGTGCGCGCGGCGGCCAGGGCGTCGTCGTCGGCCGGGTCCGCCTCGGCGAGGTCCAGCTCGAGCACGCCGTCCTTCTCACCGCGCAGGAGCGCCAGCACGCGGTGCGACGGCATTCCCGACGGCGCCTGGGAAAAATCGAAGTAATCCGCGAACTTCTGCCCCTCGGATTCCTTGCCCTTCTTCACCCGGGACACCATCCGGCCCTGTGTCCACAGCCGCTCGCGCAGGTTCTCGGCAAGGTCCGGATCCTGGGCCACACGCTCCACGATGATGGCCCGGGCGCCGGCGAGCGCCGCAGCCGCGTCGTCGACGGCGTGCTCCGCGTTCAGGTACTTGGCGGCCTCGCGCTCGGGATCGAGGTCGGGACGCTTGAGCAGCACGTCGGCGAGCGGTTCCAGCCCGGCCTCGCGTGCGATCTGCGCCTTGGTGCGCCGCTTGGATTTGAAGGGCAGGTAGATGTCCTCGAGCCGGGACTTCGTATCGGCAGCCACGACGGCGGCCTGCAGTTCCGGGGTCAGCTTCCCCTGCGCGGCAATCGCCTCCAGGACAGTACGACGGCGGTCCTCCAATTCCCTGAGGTAGCGCAGGCGCTCGTCGAGCTCGCGGAGCTGGCCGTCGTCGAGCGTCCCGGTGGCTTCCTTGCGGTAGCGGGCGATAAAGGGAACCGTTGACCCGCCGTCGAGCAGTTCCACGGCCGCCTTGACCTGCCATGCCTTCACGCCGAGTTCAGCGGCGATCTGTTCCGCAATGTGGGCGGCAACGTCGTCCGTGCCGTGGCCGCGGGCCGGCCCGGATGCGGCGGTGTCCTTCGGCCTTGTCCCGGCGGCGGAGGCGGGGCTGGGCGTGGGCGTGGCGGGGTGCTGCGGCTGTTGGGTCACCAGAACATTTTGCCCTACGCGCGCGGATCCGCGGCGTTCAAGTGCTTGAGGGGCAACCAAACCGCACTACCCACAACCGCCCTTAAGTGGTGTAGTGACTTTATGCAGCGGGGGTCTTCGACTTAGGCGGCGCATCATGCAGGAATTGCTCATCATTCTCCAGGACGGCTTCAACGACGATGAGGTCGCAATCACGGTCAACGGCAAGGAGGCCCGGTACGACCGCGATGTCACTACCCGGGCGCTGTTGGGCATGGCCGAGGAAGTCTCCGTTGAACTGCCCGCAAAAGGCGCAACGGTGGGGGTTGAAGTCACCAGCCGCAATCTCAGTGCAGAAATGAAGCTCCACGGCAGGCCGCGGAGCCTCCTTGTGTCCATTGAGGACGGCGAGCTGGTGCTCAGCGAGGGGACCGGCCGCGAGGCGTTCCTCTAGTGCAGGCTTAGTGCCGCCGCCTAGCTTCGGGCCGCGCCCGGCAGTGACAGTGCCTCGTCCAGTACTTTTCCGAAGTTGGCGGCGTCGTGTGCAAACCGTCCGAGGAACAGACCCGACACACCGTTCAATGTGGGCAGCAGGCCGGGTTTCGCGGAGCCGCCGTAGATGACGGGCAGGTCCTGCAGCGCCTGGGCACCGAGCAATTCCCGCAAAGTGCGTACGACGGCGGACACGTACTTAGCGCTGGCAGGCTCGGTTGCGCCGATGGCCCAGACGGGTTCATAGGCGATGGCCAGCCGGGCGGCCAGGTTCCAGTCGCCGCCGACCGCGGCCTCGATCTGTCCGTAGACGAAGCGGGCGGCGCCTTCCGCGCCCGAGGTACTGTCGGCGCCGGCTGCTCCGTCACGTGACGTGGTCTCGGCGCCGCGCGACTCCTCCCCCACGCACAGCAGCGGGGTGACGCCGGCGCCGTCGGCCGCCTTGACCTTGAGCGCGATCATGGCGTCGTCCTCGCCGAAGTGCCGCCGCCGTTCGGCGTGCCCGATTTCCACCAGTCCGACACCCAGTTCGGCAAGCAGCGACGGCGACAGCTCGCCGGTCCACGGGCCGTCGGCCCAGCCGCAGTTCTGGGCGCCCAGGACCAATGGCGATCCGGCAACGATCTCCCCCGCTGCGGGAAGCATCGGGAAGGAGGGAATCACGAACGGGACCACCCGCCCGGCCGCGAGGGCCGGGCGGGCGTCCACCTGTTGGCGCAGTTCGTCCAGCCAGCGCAGGCTGTCCCGGTAGCCCAGGTACATCTTGGTGCTGACGCCGACAAGAATCGTTCCGGGGTCTTTGATGGCCTGGCTGAGCTGGGTCACGGGGTTCCTGCCTTTGCTGGGTTACTGCGGTGGTGTTGCTGCTGACTACTTTTCCAGCAGTGCCTGATCCTGGGCAGTGCCTGCCTTACCTGTGGCGCTGGTTTCGAGCAGGTCGTCGGCCTGGTTCTTGAACTTCCGCGTGCCGATCATCATGACCGCGGCGAGGAACGGCAGCACACCGAGCGCGTAGACGCCCATGGTTCCGGTGTCCGAGGCGGTGACCTGGTTGACGGTGGTGCGCAGGATCGGGGCCACGAAGCCGCCCAGGTTGCCCAGCGAGTTGATGAGCCCGATGCCGGCCGCGGCGGCAGTTCCGGTGAGGAACGCCGTCGGATACGACCAGGCGATGGGGCCGATGGAGAGGAAGCTGCACACCGCCAGGGTGATGAACACGATGCCCAGCGCCGGGAGGTGGTTGGCGCCGGCCCAGGCGGAGCCGAAGATGCACAGGCCGGTGGAGATGAACAGCCCCGTGCCCCAGACGCGGCGGCGGATCACGGTGTTGGCAGCCTTGCCGATGAAGTAGCAGGCGAAGATGCCGAAGAACCACGGAATGGCGGCCATAAGTCCGACGGCGAGGCCAACCTTCTGGCCGGTCAGCTGGGCCACCTGCTGGGGCAGGTAGAAGGTCACGCCGTACACGGCGATCTGGAGGCAGAAGTAGATGATGGTGAAGTACCAGACGCGGCCGTTCTTCATCGCTGCCAGGACGCCTCGCGGGCCGGATTCTTCCTTGACCGTGTCCTCGAGGGCCATGACGTCCTGCAGGGCCTTCTTCTCATCCTTGTTGAGGAACTTGGCGTCCTGGGGGCTGTTGATCAGGAAGAAGAAGGCGGCGATGCCGGCGAGGACGGCGAGCATGCCCTCGACGAAGAACATGACCTGCCAGCCCTGGACACCGGGAACCTGGTCGCCGATGTTGATCAGCCAGCCGGACAGCGGGGCGCCCATCATCTGGGAGAACGGCTGGGCCAGGTAGAAGATGGCGAACATCTTGACGCGGACCTTGTTCGGGAACCACGCGGCAAGGAACATGATGACGCCGGGGAAGAGCCCTGCCTCGGTAACGCCCAGCAGGAAGCGCAGGATCACGAAGGAGGTCTCGTCCTGCACGAAGGCGAAGCAGGCGGAGACGATGCCCCAGGTGACGGCGATGCGTGCCAGCCACACCTTGGCGCCGAACCTGGTCAGGAGCAGGTTGCTGGGGATTTCGAACAGGGCGTAGCCGATGAAGAAGATCCCGGCGCCAAGCGCATAGGCGCCCGCGCTGATGCCCTTGTCCGCTTCGAGTGCGGCCTCGGCGAAGCCCACGTTGGTGCGGTCCAGGAAGGCCACCACGTACAGGATGACGAGCATCGGCATGAGCCGGAAGGATGCCTTGGAGATGGCCGATTTGAGGACCGGCGAGTCCAGCAGCTCCTTCGTGGTGGATGGTTTGGTGACAGTCATTCAAACTCCTCTTTGAGTAAAAGTGAGCAAATCAGGTGTTTAGAGCGAAAAGGCGATGAGCAGCACGCCCGCCAGGCTGGCGAGGATGCCGATGGCCAGGTAGATCTTGCGTTCCCTGGTCCACGGTCCCTGGGCCTGAACCTGGGCGGCTTGGGCGTGGGCGGTTAGGGTGCGCCGGGCGGCGTGGGTGCGCTGGGGCATGATCGGTCCTTCCTAGTGCATATAGAGGCCGCCATCCACATTCAGCGTCTGGCCGGAGATGTAACCGGCGTCCTCGCTGATGAGGAAGGCGATGGCTGCCGCGATGTCGCGGGTGGAACCAACCCGGTTGACCACCAGGTCCCGGACCAGTTCGTCCTTGCGTTCCTGGCTGAGGGTGCCGCCCATGATGTCGGTGTCGATAGGGCCGGGAGAGATGGCGTTGACAGTGATGTCGTGCTCCCCCAGTTCGCGGGCGGTGGCGCGGGTCAGGCCGATCACGCCGGCCTTCGCCACGGAGTACGGGGTCTTGGAGAACGTCCCGCCGCCGCGCTGGGCGGAGACGGAGGAGATGTTCACGATGCGGCCAATCCGGTTCTTCGCCATGGATTCGGCGACGCGGCGGGTGGCGTAGTGGACGCCGTTGAGGTTGATGTTGAGCACCCGGTCCCATTCCGCGGCGTCGAGTTCCAGGTACGGGACCGGTGAGCTGACGCCGGCTACGTTGGCGAGGGCCACGATCTGGGGCAACTCCGCCTCGATGGAATCAATCGCGGCGCGGACCGATGCCTCGTCGGCGACGTTCGCCCCCACACCGTGGGCCTTCACGCCGTACTGGCTGGCGATCTCCTTGGCTGTGGCCTGGCAGAGGGCGTCATCCAGGTCGATGATGCCGATGTTCCAGCCCTGCTCTGCCAGGTAGTTGGCGGTGGACCGGCCGATGCCGCGCTCCGAGACGGCTCCGGTGACGATGGCCGTGCGCTCGGACGGAAATGTGCTCATGGACGTGCTCCTAAGTCGTTTGCTGGACCGGATTCTGCACGGCGGCAGCCCGCCCCAGCGCGGGTGAAATGGGCAGCACAACAGGAGGGCAGCTGCCCGGAGGCAGCGCCCAACTGGTGTGGTGCCTGGTGAATGACGCCGTGGTTCAGCGGCGCCCTGAGTTGGTCGCGGCTTCGCCGGATGGCGCCTAGTTGATCGGGGCCGGGCCGAGTTCCTCGATGAGCTTCTGCATGGCGACGTAGGCCTTGTTGCGGTAGGCGATCAGCTCGGGCGTCCGTTCGGCCGGCACATTCAGGAAACCTGCGCCGGTCTTCGTGCCGAGCTTGCCTGCCTCCACGAGGTCCGTGAGGATCTTCGGTGTGGCGAAGCGCTCCGGGAAATCGGTCTGCAGCGACTTGTAGCAGAAGTTGTAGACGTCCAGGCCGGCCATGTCGGCGATGGCGAAGGGGCCGAAGAACGGCAGCCGGAAGCCGAAGGTGGTTCGGACCAGCGTGTCCACGTCCTCCGCCGTCGCGATGCCCTGCTCCACCAACTGCGCGGCCTCATGGAACAGGGCGTACTGCAGGCGGTTCAGCACGAACCCGGTGACGTCCTTGACCACGGCCGTCTCCTTGTTGGCGGAGTGGACCAGGTCGCGTACAGCGGCAACCGTCTCGGTGGAGGTGCCCTCGTGCGGAATGATTTCCACGCCGGGGATGAACGGCGACGGGTTGGAGAAGTGCACGCCCAGGAAGCGTTCCGGGTTGGCGACAGGCTGGGAGAGCTCGGCGATGGAGATCGTAGAGGTGTTGGAGCCGATGATGGCGTCCGAGCGGGCGGCCGCGCTGATGCGGGCCAGGGTCTGGTGCTTGATGGCGATGATCTCGGGCACGGCTTCCTCGATGAAGTCGGCGTCGGCCACGGCTTCCTCGATGTCCTTCGCGGCCCAGAGGTTCTGCTTCAGGATCGCGGTGGAGCCTTCCGGAAAGAGCCCGTCGGCAACGAACTGGTCGGACTCGGTGAGCAGGCGTTCGTAGTTCTTCTGCGCCACCTCGGCGGACACGTCAGCGAGGGCAACCCGCGCCCCGCCGAGGGCGAGGACCTGGGCGATGCCGCCGCCCATGTAGCCGGATCCGACGACGGCGAACTTGCGTGAGCTGTTGGGTGTTTCGGTCATGGTCAGTCGGCCTTCGTGTAGTCGGGTTCGTACGAGCAGATGGCGTCCACCTTGGCGGCGGAGGAGGAGTTTTCATCGAAGCGGTGTTCCAGCCATTCGCCCACGAGCTTCTTGGCGAGTTCCAGCCCGATGACGCGCTGGCCCATGGTGAGGACCTGGGCGTTGTTGCTCAGGACGGAGCGTTCCACGGAGTAGCTGTCGTGCGCGGTGACGGCCCGGATGCCGGGAACCTTGTTGGCGGCGATGGCCACGCCGAGGCCGGTGCCGCAGATCAGGAGTGCCCGGTCTGCTTCGCCTTCGGCCACCTTGCGGGCAGCGGCCACGGCCAGGTGCGGGTAGGCGGTGGAGTCGTTGGCCGCGACGCCGATGTCCACGACGGAGGCGACGCGCGGATCCGCCTCCAGCAGGGCCTTCAGTGCTTCCTTGTATTCGACGCCGGCCTCGTCGTTGCCGATGACAATGCGCCAGCCTTCTGTGTTGCTCATTCCGTTTCTCCGTTTCCGGCCGTCGAGGCCATGTGGGACGCGGCCGGTGTGGAATCGGCCGGTTCAGATGCGAGGTAGGCGGCCACGCGCTCGGCAATCAGCCCGAACGAGACTGCGCCGGGGTCCGGGTGGCCGAGGCTCTTTTCAGCCAGCGGGCGGGCGCGGCCCTTGAGGGGACGCAGGTCCGCTGTCTGCCGCGCCGCTTCGGTGGCCGCGGCGGCAGCGGCGGTGAGGGCACCGCCGAGGGAGGTCCCGCCGTCGTACGCTTCCTTGAACGCGTCCCGGAAGGGCAGGAGGGCGTCCACCATGGTCTTGTCCCCCGGCTCTGCCTTGCCGAGGTCGGTGATGGCGCTGCTGAAGGCGGTCACGGCAGCCGTTGCGTCAGCGGCTGCGTACGAATCGCGGTTGCCCAGCGCGAGGCCGGCGGCCATCACGGCCGTCCCCCATAGCGCACCGGAGGTTCCGCCGGCGCGTTCGCTCCAGGCCTCGCCTGCGGCGGTGAGCACGCGTTCCACCGAGGCTCCGGCCGCAGCGTTCTGCTCGCCGGCCGCAGCGGCCGCATCTACGCCGCGGCGCATGCCGATGCCGTGGTCGCCGTCGCCGGCAATTGCGTCCAGGTCGCCAAGTTCCGCTTCATGTTCGACGACGACGGCCTGCACCTGGGCGAGGACGGCAGCTGCCAGCCGGCCCAGGTTTGCGGACGCCGCGGTTGCCTGTTCAGTGTCCGCTTCCGCTGCTTCATCGGTGGCGGTGAGTTCACGGCGGGTGCGGGGTGCGGTGTTGCCCTTGCGGTACGCAGGGGTGTCGGCCGGCGCGGCCCAGAACTGCTCGAGTTCGTCGTCGAGCCACAGCAGGGTGAGGGAGAGCCCGGACATGTCCAGGCTGGTGACGAGTTCGCCGCATTCCGGCTCAACAACGGTCAGGTCGGCGGCGTTGAGGAGCTTTTCGACCTTGCCGAAGAGGAGGAAGAGCTCGTCGTACTTGACGGTGCCCAGGCCGTTGACAATGGCAACGACCCGGTCGCCGGCGTCGTCCGGCTTGTCCTCGAGAAGCCGGGAGACCAGGAGCTCGGCAAGTTCGGAGGCGGTGGGCATGGGGTGTTCGGAGATACCCGGTTCGCCGTGGATGCCCAGGCCCAGCGACATCTGCCCGGCCGGGACGTGGAACAGCGGCTCCGATGCGCCGGGAAGGGTGCAGCCGTCGAAGGCGACGCCCAGCGACCGCGTGCGGTGGTTCGTCTTGATGGCGAGGCGCTCCACCTCGTCCAGGCTCAGGCCCGCCTCGGCCGCGGCGCCAGCGATCTTGAAGACCGTCAGGTCGCCGGCGATGCCGCGGCGCTTCTCGGTCTGGTCCAGCGGGGCGCTGGCGATGTCGTCCGTCACCAGCACGGTGCGCGTGTCGATGCCCTCGGCGTTGAGACGGAGCTGCGCCTGGCCGAAGTGCAGTACGTCACCGGCGTAGTTGCCATAGCTCAGCAGCACCCCGCCACCGGCATTGGCTGCCTTGGCCACGCGGTAGACCTGACCGGCCGCTGGCGAGGCGAACATGTTGCCGCACGCAGAGCCGGCGGCCAGGCCCGGTCCCACCAGGCCGGCGAAGGCCGGGTAGTGTCCGGAGCCGCCGCCCACCACGAGGGCCACCTGGCCGGCGGGGATCTCGGTGGAACGGACAACGCCGCCGTCAACACGGGCAACGTACCCGCGGTTGGCGGCCACGAAGCCGTCCAGTGCCTCGTCTGCGAAATCAGCGGGATTGTCGAAGATCTGGGTCATGGTTCCTCATTGAATCCGGGTTGTTTGATCAGTTGTGGTGGGTTTCCTGCGCCGCAGCGTCTCTAGCGGGCGACGGCGGCCGGCTGCTGCCGCCCCTGTGCCACCTGGCTCTGGCCGAGGGCATAGCCGTCCTTCTTGGGCAGCACGTGGCGGCGCAGGTAGTCCTGGTTGGTGGCCGTCACGGAGAGGCCGTCGCCGCCGTAGTGCTCGGTGCACAGAATGCCCTGGAAGCCAACGGAGAGCGCCACTTTGAAGGCCTCGCGGTAGTTGATGAGGCCGCTTTCCATGGGAGCGGGCATGGCAACGTACATGTCGCGGGCCACGTCCTCGTCACGGATGTAGTTCTTCATGTGCCAGTAGTTGGAGTACGGCAGGGTTTTGGCAACCATTTCCCGCCAGTCCTCGATGGGCCGGTGCAGACGGATCAGGTTGCCCAGGTCCGGGTTGAGGCCGACGTTGGACAGGCCGATGTCCTGGACGAACTGCACGGAGGAGTCCGCGGTGCCGATGTAAGTGTCCTCGTACATCTCAAGCGAGAGCAGGACGCCCACTTCTGCCGCGTGCCGGCCAAGTTCCTGGAACCGCGTGACGGCGTTGTTCCAGGCTTCCTTGTCGCCCACCTGGTCCTTGTGACCTTCGACGGTCCAGAACCAGAGCTGCTTCTGCTGTTCCGGGGTGATGGCCTGGTGCAGGCCGAAGGAGACAACTTCGCAGCCGAGTTCCGCGGCGGCGTCGATCGTGCGGTGGCTGTAGGCCAGGTTGTCCTCCCACTTGCCCTCCTCGATCACGCTCTGGCGGATGGCGGAGATGACCGGGATACCGATGCCGACGCTGTCGGCCGTCTGCTTGAACTCGGCGAGGCGCTCCTTGCTGAGGTCGCCGGGACGGACCCAGCTGTCCGTGAGGTCGGCGTTGGCGAAGCCGGCTTCCTTGACCTCGGTGAAGACGTCCGCCCAGGCGGAGGCGTCAGCGTCGTTGATGTGGGTTCCCTGGGCGTCGACGCCCGGGAACTGCAGCAGTGCCGCGGTGATAGGCCAGTTGTCGGCGGTGTAAGCCATGGTGTTCACTCCCTCGTGGAATCCTGTTTCCTATAGGATTTACTATCTAGTAAGAGTTGTCAAGGTCACATCTCCCCGGCCGGCTCACCGCGATTGCCGACCATCGAAGATCCTATAGGGATGACGTCCGCATGTGAAGTGCCTCACCCCCGAGGCGCCACGCCTGAGATAACGAGTCGTTGCACCCTCCACGCTACGCCTCCCCCAACTGGGTAGCACCACAGGGCGTTCCCAGCGCTGGGAACGCCCTGTAGTGCTACTTACTTCGGGATTTACGGGCGCTACCCGAGGAGGTTACTCCCCCGGGGCGTCCGCCATGGCGCGTTCGCGGACCTTCTGGATGTGGGCCGCCATGGCTGCCCCAGCCTTCTCCGGGTCACCGCTGGACAGCGCATCCAGGACGGCCTGGTGCTCGGCGATGGCATTCTCGGCGTCAGTGATTCCCACTCCCCCGAAAAGCCGGAACCGCTGGACCTGTCCGCCAAGTGCGGCGTAGGCGCCAACCAGGAACTGGTTGTCCGTCTGCTGGGCAATCAACTGGTGGAAGCGCTCGTCGGCCTCGAGGTAGTCCTTGTACTCGGCAAAGGACGGGCCGCGCGGCGCGGATTTCAGGTCCTGGACTGTCTGCTCAAGCTCGGCGAGGCGGTGCGGGTTCAGGCGCGAGCATGCAAGGCGGGCGTTGACGGGCTCGATCGCGAGGCGGGCCTCCATGAGATCCGCAAAGTCCTCCCGCGTGAATACCGGGGCAACACGGTAGCCCTTGAGCGCCACCCTGCGGACCATGCCGGTGTGCTCCAGGCGTGCCAGTGCCTCGCGGACGGGCGTCGGGGATACGTCCAGCTCGCGGGCAGTTCCGTCAATGCTGACGGCGGCCCCGGGCTCCAGCCTGCCGTCCATGAGCGAGGCCAGCAGCTCCTCGTAGACGTGGTCGGCCAGGACTTGGCGGCTGACAGTCCGGCCTCCCTTGCGCCCGGTCGGATCCTCGGGCCGGCTGCCGGAGCGGGTGCCGTTGGACGCTTTTTGCATGTTCAGATCCTATAGGGACGCCTCAGGGAAGGCCTGCACGTTCAGGCTGTCGTTACGGCGCGCACTTGACCTTGCCGCCGTTTGCGATACCCAGGGTCCATTCTGCGGTCGCCTTCTGACCGTCCGAGAATGTAGCGGTCACGCGGACTGTCATGGGGTTGGCACCGGCGTTGGCAACGACGATGGGCGAGTTCTCGGTCAGCGTGAACGTCTGCGCGTTGGGGTCGGCGGGATACTCAATGGCGGGAGGGCCGTAGGTGCCGTTGACCTGGCGGGCAAGCGTGAGGAGGGTGGGCGTCTGAGCGGACGTTGCGGTCAGAGTCGCCGTCTTTTCGTTGGCGCTGGGGGTGCAGGCCAAGGTTATTGTCGGCGGGCCCCAGTTCGCAGCAGCCGTAACCGACATGGTCGCCGTCGCCGACTGTTGCCAAAGCGCGACGGCGGCCGTGCCGCCGATGCCCAGCAGCACCGTCAGCACAAGGGCGAAGAGTGCCAACATGGCGCCGGGGACCCTGGCCCGGACGACGTCGGGGGTATTCATGCCGCCGCTCCTGCTTCCCGGCGCCGGCTGCGGAAGTTCCGGATGATGAGCACGGCACCGTACGCGATGAGGCATGCAGCGCCGACCGTCACCCAGAGGCCACGGTCGGAGTTCCCGAGTGCGTTGGCGACGTAGCCGACATACGGGACAGCGTAGAAGAGCTTGCCCTTCACCTGCAGCTCGCGGACGGGATTGGGGTCGTTGATGTCGTTGTTGTCGCCCTTGGTGATGAGGGTTTTCTCCCCCGTTTGCGTGGTTCCAAAGCCAATGATGCGGTGAGACTCCACCGCGGGCTTGCCTGACTCCAACTGGAAGGTGATGACATCTCCGGCCTTCAGTTCGCTGAAAGCAGTGGGCTTGACCACCAGGTAGGTGCCCGGCGAGTACTTCGGTGCCATCGAGTTCGTCAGCACCGCGTAGGTCTGGGAGCCCGTGACCTTCGGGAAGATGATGAGTACGAGGGCCGCGAACACCGCGGCCATCAGCAGCACGAAACTTACCGTTCTGCCCGTCGCCGCGAGCCACCGGAGAGGCCGGCGGACCGCACCGCCAGCCGGACGGACAGCAGCCGCGTCCGCCGTCGGAAGAATACTAGGCGCAGCCACTGGGCACCCCGCAGAGCTGCGTCGCAGTGAGGGGAATCGTGACGGTCACGGATTGTCCTTTCACGGTGGCCGGAGCGTTGGAGGCGAGCCTGACCTCAAAACAGAGTGTTGCGCTGGTTCCCTTTGGGACCGCGACGGATGTCAGGCCCCCGGCGGGGATAGCGAGGTAGTTTGTGGTGCCGCAAGTGCCGGCGGTAGCCGCGGTCCTGGCGGCGACGGTGACGTAAGTCGCCAAAGCGCCACCCGCCACGTTGCTGACTACCGGTGCGCCCGCGGTGACGCTGATGTTGAACTGGCCGCCGGCGTCGGAATTATTGATGGCAGAAACGCTGGAGTAGACGGCGTTTCCCGGCGTCAGCGCCGTGGATGGATTGAGCGAAATGATTGCCGCTTGCCCCCCGGGCAATGTCATGTTGGTGACCTGGCCCGTAGGCGTTCCGGTGAGACTGACGTCGAAGGATGCAGCGGTTGCTGTTCCAGGTGTCGCGGAGGCTGCAACTGCCCATAGTGCATAACTCCCTTGGACGGTCAGGAGGCCCATGAGCGTTGCCGCGGCGACCAGTGCCGCGGCCCGCAGGTGGCGCGGGATGCCCATGGCTCCTCCTGACCCTCATTCGATTGCTGAAGTGAACTTCCGGCCGCCCTGAGCGGCGG
Source organism: Arthrobacter sp. NPDC056493 (assembly GCF_042795115.1). Classification (NCBI taxonomy): domain Bacteria; kingdom Bacillati; phylum Actinomycetota; class Actinomycetes; order Micrococcales; family Micrococcaceae; genus Arthrobacter; species Arthrobacter sp. NPDC056493. The sequence goes on from NZ_JBHTSL010000041.1 coordinate 16,394, forward strand.
CCGGAAGCGGCCTATGACAGGCCGGGCTGGGTGATCTGCTGCAGGGTGAAGGCGACGTTGCCGAAGTTGTAGTTCGCGCCGACGTCCGTGCGGCCGGTGGTGGTAGCGGACTTGAATGCGAAGGTGATGGTCGCGGTGACCGTCTTCGACGTTGTCAGCGGATTGGTTACAACCGCGCTGGGGGTGCCGGCAGTCAGTACGGGCGCACTGACGGTCACGTTCGCGGGGGTGAACCCGTTGTTTGCGCCTGTGCCGGTGGCCGTGATGTTTGCGGCCATTTTGTCGCCCGACAGGGTCACGGTGAGGACCTGGGTGTAAGTAAGCGTGTCGCCCGGCACAACCCTGTAGGAGGAGATGTCCACGGCGTTGCCGGAGCCGTCCTTCCACACGCCGGTGGCGGCGCTGACGTTCAGGTCACCGGCGATGATGGTGCCGGGGGTGGCGGAATCTGAGGCGTTCCAGGAGGCCAGCGTTCCGCCGCCGCCCAGCAGCAGTGCGGCGCCAACGGCAATGGCAGCGGTTCCCTTGATCAGTGCGCTGTTCTTCATGGTGAGACCCCTCGGGTTCTTTGTGATGAATATGTTTCCCCTGCACAGAACAATGCAGGGGCCCGCTCAGTTATCCATGCCGCAAAAGGTCAAGATTCACTCAAGAAAGTTGCCGCTTAAACCAATGAAACCGCCCCGAAAGGGACGGTTCCGTTGGTCTTATACGGCTGCTAGGAGCCGCAGGAGTGCTAGGCCGGCTGGTACACCGGGTAGTCGGTGTAGCCCTTCGCGCCCTCGCCGTAGAACGTGGACTGGTCCGGTTCGTTCAGCGGCAGTCCCTCACGCCAGCGGCGGGCGAGGTCCGGGTTGGCGATGGCCGGCCGGCCCACCACGACGGCGTCAGCATGCCCGTCAGCAACGAGCGCCAGAGCCTCCTCGCGGGTGGTGATGACGCCGAAACCGGTGTTGACCAGGAACGTGCCATTGAAACGTGACCGCAGGTCCTGGACCAGGTCGCCGGTCGGGTCGGCGTGCAGGATGCTCAGGTAGGCCAGGTCCAGCGGGGCGATGGAGTTGACCAGCACCTCGTAGGTTGCCCGGACATCGGCGGCATCGGTCTCGTCGATGCCCTGAACGTTGTGCTCGGGCGAGATCCGAATGCCGACACGGCTGGCACCCACGGCCTCCACGACGGCGTTCACCGTCTCAATGACAAAGCGGGCGCGGTTTTCGGGCGAACCGCCATAGCTGTCGGCGCGGACGTTCGTGTTCGGCGCCAGGAACTCGTGGAGAAGGTAACCGTTGGCGGAGTGCAGCTCAACGCCGTCGAACCCTGCCTCAATGGCGTTGCGTGACGCCGTGACGATTTCCTCGCGGACGATGGGCAGCTCGTCGATGGAAAGCTCGTGCGGGACGGGGTGCGGCTGCTTGCCGTTGTACGTTCGCGTTTCACCTTCGACGGCGACCGCGCTGGGCGCGACGACGCGGTGACCGCCGTTGATGTCCTCGTGCGAGACGCGTCCGCCGTGCATGATCTGGGCGAAGATACGGCCGCCCTCGGCGTGGACAGCGTCGGTGACCTTCTTCCAGCCGGCAATCTGCTCGGGTGTCACCAGCCCGGGCTGTCCGGGGTAGGAGCGGCCGGCCGGGGCGGGATAGGTTCCCTCGCTGACGATCAGGCCGAGCGACGCGCGCTGGCGGTAGTGCTCCACCACGAGCGGGCCGGGTACGCCCTCCCTGCCATTGCGAAGCCGGGTCAGGGGTGCCATGACGAGCCGGTTGGAAAGTTCGTGCTCGCCGAGTGTCAGCGGGGAAAACAGCATGCGGAGTTCCTTTCAGAATGCATCAGGTTCACCAGCTGTAACTGAAGCGCGCGTGCAACTATTCCGGGTGTGGCGCAGTTCACTTCCCCAGCCCCCACACAAAGTCCGACGGCGGCACCCGGGTTGGGTGCCGGCGTCGGACTTTCCGTTGTCTCTGGCCCACCCCCTAAGGGTGAACGATGATCTTGACGGCGGTGTCGTTGTGGTTGATCAGGGTGTCGAACCCCTTGTCGATGAGGTCCTCCAGGGCGTGGAACCGTGCAGCTTTCATGTGCGTGCCCCTTTCAGCGGATGTGGTGGGAGGGCTGCAGTTCGTACACCGGAGTGGGAAGGCCTTCCATCCTGGCCTTGAGCTGCAGCGCCAGGTACGTGGAGTAGTGCCTGCTCTGGTGGAGGTTTCCGCCGTGAATCCAGAGGTTCTCCACATTCGTGGGCTTCCACATGTTGCGCAGTTCCCCTTCCCACGGGCCAGGATCCTTGGGCGTGTCCGAGCCGAATCCCCAGCACTTCCCGACCGCGTCCGCCACCTCGGGTGAGACCAGATCGGCGAGCCAGCCATTCATCGAGCCGTAGCCGGTGGCGTAGATGATGACGTCGGCTTCGAGCTCGGCGCCGTTAGCCAGGACGACGGCGTTGCCCGTGATTTTGCCGACCTCGCCGTTGGCAAGTTTTACCCTGCCGTCGATGATCAGCTGCGAGGCGCCTACGTCGATGTAGTAGCCGGAACCGCGCCGCAGGTACTTCAGGAAGAGCCCTGAACCGTCCACGCCGAAGTCCAGGTCGAACCCCGCAGCCTCGAGCCGGGAGTAGAAGTCAGCGTCGCGCCGGGCCATCTCCTGGTAGACCGGGATCTGTGCGTCCGGGAGGATCCGGTACGGCAGCGAAGCGAACAGCAGGTCCGCTTTCTCGGTCGTGACGCCGTTGGCCAGGGCCCTCTCGGAGTAAAGGTCGCCGAGTGCCAGGTCCATGAGCGACTCGCTGCGGGCGATGTGCGTGGAGGAGCGCTGGACCATGGTGACGTCGGCGCCGTGCTCCCAGAGGTCGGCGCATATGTCGTGGGCTGAGTTGTTGGACCCGATCACCACGGCTTTCTTGCCCGTCCAGTCCCCGCCGCCCGGATGCTTGGACGAGTGGTACTGCTCCCCCAGGAACGTCTCGGCGCCGTCGAAATTGGGAACGTTGGGGTAGCCGGAAACGCCCAGAGCGAAGACAAGTTGCTTGGGGCGCAGGGTGACCGGTTCGCCGTCGCGGACCACACTGACTTCCCACTCGCGGGTGTCCTCGTCCCAGCGTGCGTTGGTGCATTCGGTGCTGGACCAGTAGTTGAGCTCCATAATCCGCGTGTAGTGCTCCAGCCAGTCGCCGATCTTGTCCTTGGCGGCGAAGACGGGCCAGTCGTCCGGGAACTTCATGTAGGGCAGGTGGTCGTACCAGACGGGATCGTGCAGGTGCAGGGACTTGTAGCGGTTCCGCCAGGAGTCGCCCGGCCGCGCATTCTTCTCGATGATGATGGTGGGAACGCCGAGCCGGCGGAGCCGTGCGCCAAGTCCGATGCCGCCCTGGCCGCCGCCGATGATCACGGTGTAGGGCTGCTCCTCGTAACCAAGCTTGGCGGCCTGCTCCTCCTTGAGTTCAAGCCAGGACTTTCGGCCTTTCTCGATGCGGTGGGCCACGCCCTGCTCGCGGTTGGGGCCTTTTTTCTCCTCGAATCCCTTGAGTTCCTGCATGGTGGTGAGCAACGTCCAGCATTTGCCGTTGCGCAGGCGCACGTGGGCATAGCCCCGGGCCTGGGCAGTCTCGAACGTTACCCAGGCTTCGGCGCCGGCGGCATCACCGGTGGCGTCCTCTGCGAGCGCCCAGTTGTGCGGCCCCACGTCGTCAAGGGTCGCCTCGAGCATGCGCCCGATGCTGTCCTTGCCTTCCATGGTCTTGAGGTTCCAGGTGAAGGACACGAAGTCGCGCCAGTACGATTCCTCGTCGAACAGCTCAAGCGCCGCTGCGGTGTCCTTCCTGCGCAGCGCTTCGTCGAACTGCTCCAGCCATCCGGCGACGATGCCGTTTGGTGTCTCGGGCATGATTTCCTCTTTCCTTTGATGACCCGGCCATATGGCCGGGCGCCACGTTGCTGCTGCCGGGGCCGCGACCCCCTGCGCACCTCCGTGACCCGCATCACAAGTAAAAGCCGCCGGGGGTTACAATCGGGTTGCATGCTTTCGTCCTCTGGTGGGCGGCCATGGGCACCATTCAATGACGAGTTGGAGGACACGTATGCCGACGCCTGATGCTGCCGCCCAAGCACGCGATCTTCGGTTCACGTCTCCCCTTGAGTACGCCCGGGCCCTGCGACAGGCCCATGAAGCCACGATTTCCGGACGCCCCGACCCGAACATAGCCCCGTCACTCGTGACCTCGTGGCAGCGGTCGCTGGCATTGGGGATCGATCCCGACCGGCACCGGCCGGTCCACCGCCACGACGTCAGCGAAGCCCGGCTACTCGGCGCCGAACACCGCCTGGCAGTTGTCATGCCGGCTCTGTCCCAATTGCTTGCCGACGAGACTACGGATGGCCGACATCTGCTCATCGTCACGGACCACCTCGGCGAGGTTCTCTGGCGGATCGGCAGCCGTCGTGCTCTGCGCCAGGCCGATTCTTTGGAGTTCGTGGAGGGCGCCGACTGGTCCGAGTCCGGTGTGGGGACCAACGCCATCAGCGAGGCCTTGTTCACCGGCAACGCCGCGCAGTTGTTCTCGGCGGAGCACCTCGTTCGTACCCACCATGACTGGGCCTGCACCGCTGCCCCTATCCGGGATCCGTTCACGGGCGAGGTCCTGGGCATCCTCGATGTCTCCGGACCTATCCAATCCATGACGCCAGACAGCCTGCGGATGGTGCGGTGCGGTGTCCGGCTGGCCGAGGAACTGCTCAAGTCGGCGGCAACGCCGGCTGTCGGCGCGGCGGCAGGGCGGGCACCGGCCCGTCCTGCCGCAAACACCAGAAGCGGATTAGGCAGTACTTTGACCCTCCGCATACTCGGTGACAAGCCCGCGGCAGAGGTCGACGGCGGCGTGCCGCTTGCGCTGACGCTGCGCCGCGCCGAAATCCTGGCGATGCTCGCTTCCCGGTCCAGTGGTTGGAGCGCGGAGGAACTGGCGTACGAGATATATGGCGAGGACGGCGCCGCCGCATCAGTCCGGACGGAGATGCACCGAATTCGGGGGCTGCTCGGGAACGTCGTGGAACCCAATCCCTACCGCTTCGCCGCTGGAGTGCAGGTGAAGACCGACGCGTCTATGGTGACTGCCCACTTGCGGGCGGGACGCGTGACCGAAGCCCTCGCTGCGTATCCGGCGAAGCTCCTGACCCGTTCGGCCAACTTCGCCATCGAGCTCATGCGCGATGAGCTCAACGAGGCCGTGGGTGCCTCCGTGCGTGCAAGTGGCGAAGCCGACCTGATCCTGCGGTGGTGCTCCACAGACATGGGCGCGGAGGATCCCTCCGCTGCCGCCGCGGTTGAGCAAATTGCCGGGACAGATGATCCCCGCTTCCAGTTGGTGCGGGCCAAGATGGCACGGATGGATCGAGAGCTGCGGGCGTAAATCTGAGCTTGTTTAGCCAGGTCCGGCGTCAGCGAAGGGGGTGCATGTCGACGACACTCCAAGCTCCGTTCGCGTAGCTAACGTAGATTCCCACGGTCGAGCTGTTCTCAGGCGTCGGGCTGCGAGCAACAGATTTGTCAGCTAGGTAGTAGTGAGTCACCTCTTGAGCAACCTGAACAATTATTGGCTGCTTGGCTGCACCGGGCTTATAAGTGACTCGGACTATTGGCAATGAGACTCCCCCGCCTACAAGCCAGCCACCGTCCCTATAACTGGCCGCCACACCCTTCTTTAACGAACTGCAGAATTCGCAAGCAGGAGATGCTCGCTTGGTCCACTTGGACAAGTCGCCGGTTTCAACGCCGTAATTGAACAGCCAGAACCAGTATCTTATAAATGATTCAGCCCCCTCTTTCGAGTTTTCGCTGGACAACGCCGGCCTGAGCGGAGGCTGAACATTTCGGGCCCTGCCCTTTGCATCGGCAGGTTTATAGCGAGGCGTCGGTTTTGCTGTCGGTACAGATGACGCCACGGCGGTCGGCCGCAGCGAGCCACCTGTCGTGTTGTCCGTGGGGGATCCCCCACCGCAAGCAGTCATGAGCAGCCCTAGCGCCGCGGAAAACGCAATCAAAAATACGGGGCGGAGGGGATTGGAATGCAGTGTCACGGCAACTACCGGCCTTTCATCGTTGACCCGGCAGGACAACCTTCGCCCCGCGGGTTAGCGATGCAATCGTCGGCATAAGTGCGTGTGACCGAGCGCCAAACACTCACGCTCTGGGGCGGCGAGCTGAACTGACCCTGGTTGGGGATGGGTAGATCGGGCCCACCGTTCACGGAATAGGTTCCCTGGAAGTACGTTGTCAGAACGACGTTGAAGTCACCGGTCGCGGCGTAGGCATGGCTAGTCCGGGTCTTCTCGCCCCAGCGATCCTGCGGCAGCGGGCCGCCCATTGTGATGGTCGGACCAAGCGATGTCCCGTCGCCATAGTCCCAGCGGTACTGGACCGGTTTGGCGATGATGTGGACCTTTTGCCCAAGCATTGTCACGTCGAAGGCCTGTTCGGAGGATTCCGCGTAGAAGTTGGTTTCGGCGCCCCTCAGCGTATGCGGTCTCGGCTGAATACCGAGAGTGCCTGCGTTGACGGGAAGTTGCTCGAAGCGACGCTGGATCTGGGCGGCGATCCTGCCGAGGACGTCGCTTGGATCCTCGGTATAGACACAGCGGTCGGGCGGTATCCAACTCCAGACTGGGGGGTTAATTGACTTCAGCGACTCATACCAACGTACTGGGCGTCCGTCCTTGCCGTCGGTGCACTTGATGGAGGCCGCCAGACAACCTATGTCAAAGTTGTTTTTGCCGTCATCCAGACACAAATACTCAAACTTGTAGGTTTTTGGATCGTCCGGCAGCGACTGGGGCATATCTACCCAGCCGCCAGCGCCGGGATCGTACCGCCATATGCCTATCCCCCTGTCGTTCCACGAGAGATCAGAACCCCCCTCATTGGCGTTTGAGATCGATGGCGCCGAAATGGCTAAGAACATGGAGAGCATTCCAGCAACAAATTGCCTCCAATGGGATGGCACGGACTAACCACCGAGTCGATCGACGTTGAGGGCATGCCACTTACCCTTCACGTATTCGGCGATCATCAGGTCGCCCAGCACCCCTGATGGTGCCACTGTTTGGCCGACGGAGCCATCTGCGTTTCGAAGCGTTCCGGCTTCTTGCTCAGACTGAATGACGACCTGGAACTGACCGGGGAGCACTGCAACAAATTTCGACTGGGCAGCCTGCACGTTTATTACGGCGCCTTCAACCCACCTACCACTCGAGTTCCATTTGACTACTCCGGGAAATATCTTGCCGCACATTGCGCATGAAGCACCCGTTACGGATTTTATCGGAGACAAATTACCAGTCTCGAAACCGTAATTCAGCAGGGCATACCAGTACCTAGCAAACGCCTCCAGCCCCTCCTTCGTGTTCTTGTCGGCCAGGGCAGGCTTGACCGGCACCGGCACATTCTGCGCCCGCCCCTTAGCGTCAGCCGGCTTGTACACGGGCGTTGGTTTGGGCGTGGGCGTAGCACTGGGAGACGCCGAACCCGACGCGGACTGCGCTGGCGACGCCACGGTCGAGGCAGTAGGGCCAGCTTGCGGGTCTCCGCCACCACTGCAACTGCTGAGGGCAAGGACGGACACAGCAAGCACGGAGATCACAGGCAGACGGAGGCGTTCGGAAATGCAGGTACGAGAAGTCATGCGCTAATCCCCCCGGATAGGTTTCAAGACATCTGTGTCCAAACAATGGTTAAAGGGTAACCGAGGTCACACTTTTCGGCTCAAAGTTATCCACAGGCAAATTTTCGAGGGATCAAGCCACCAGGCAGAAGACAAAGCGGGCCCGGTGAGAATCTCACCGGACCCGCCGAGTTTCAGTCAACCGGTCGGTTACACCGTTCCGGCGCTGACCTGCGGCGTAAGCCGGGGCTGCGCCGGAAGCACCAGCTCCCCCGTCTTGTCCGTCGACAAGGCGAGCGACGAGACAAACTGGGGTTCGCCGTCGGGCCCGTCCTGGGCCGAGCGCATCATGTCCGGGCGTTCGAACTCAATGCCGGTCACGTGGCAGAGGAGCTTTGCGTGGCTGGGGTTCCCGTCGGCGTCGAACATTGGCAGGTCGATCCCGTCATCGGAGCGGCGCAGGTAGTACTTGCCCTTGGTCAGAACCGCCAGAACCGGCGGCAGGACAAGCGCCAGCACCACTGCGAAAATCGGTGAATACGGCTGGATGCCGGAACCAAAGGCACCGAAAAACACCGCGATTGATGCCCCGGCAGAAGCCAGCATGGACACAAATCCCACCGGGTTCACTGCATGCAGCATGCCGCGCCGGAATTCCGGAGCCTTGGGTGAAATCTTCAGCAGGTACTTGTTAATTGCAATGTCCGAGGCCACCGTCACCACCCAGGCCATGGCGCAGTTGGCATAGAAGCCCAGGATCGTGTTGAGGAAGTCGAACATGTTGGCTTCCATCAGGATCAGCGCGATCAGCAGGTTCACCGCTACGAACACCATGCGCCCGGGGTAGGTCTTGGTCACCCGGGTGAAGCTGTTGGTCCACGCCAGCGAGCCGGAGTAGGCGTTGGTGACGTTGATCTTGATCTGGGAAATGACCACCAGCACCACGGCCAGGCTCATCGCCAGCCACGCCGGCATCATCTCCTCGTAGACGCCGAGGAACTGGTGCACGGGCTCGTTCGCCGTCGCCGATGCCGCGGGATCCAACTTGGCGATCAGGTAAACGGCGATGAACATGCCCACGATCTGCTTGACCGCACCAAACAGGACCCATCCCGGCCCGGCCAGGATCACCGCACGCCACCATGCGCCCTTGTTGTCCGCGGTTTTGGGCGGCATGAAGCGCAGGTAATCGATCTGCTCCGCAATCTGCGCCATGAGCGACAGGCAGACGCCTGCGGCCAGCATGACCGATGCCAGATTCGTGCCTGCCGCACCGGAGTTGCCCGTGTACGCGAAGAAGTCATCGATGCTGCCGGGGTGGGACACCAGCAGGTAGCCGACCGGAACCACCATGAGGAGCAGCCACAGCGGCGTTGTCCAGACCTGGAGTTTGGCCAGGGTGTTCATCCCATAAATGACGAGCGGAATGATGATGATCGTGGACGCGGCGTAACCCAGCCACTGCGGTATTCCCAGCCCCAGTTCGAGGCCCTGCGCCATGATCGATCCCTCCAGCGCAAAGAAAATAAACGTGAAGGTCGCAAAGATCACGTTCGTCACCACCGAGCCGTAATAGCCGAACCCGGAACCGCGGGTAATCAGATCCAGATCGATGTTGTAGCGCGCGGCATAATAGGCCAGCGGAAAACCCGTAGCGAAGATAATCACCGCGGCCACCACAATTCCGAGGACCGCGTTCACCGTGCCGTAGGCAATCCCGATATTCGCCCCGATCGAGAAGTCAGCCAGGTAGGCAATTCCCCCCAGCGCGCTCGTCGCCACCACGCCAGCGCTCCACTTGCGGTAAGAGCGCGGGGCGAACCGTAGCGTGTAATCTTCCAGGCTTTCCTTCGTGGCGCTCATGGCGTCGGTATTGGCGTCGGCGTTGCTGGCCGCCGCCTTGCCGGCCGCCCGTGGCCGCTTAGTTTCCAGTCCGACGCCGGAACGGCCGACGGCACTACCTCCCGCCGTCGGACCGCCGCCCGGACTATCCAACAGTTCGCTGTCCTTCACGTCATTCGTCATGAGGCATCCGCTTTCATCACCGGTTTGTCTTCCTCGCCGACGCTAGTCACGCCGTGCGACAGTACGGTTCCGGCCGTATTACAGCGGTGTAAAGATACAAACAGGCTGGTCAAGGCAACGGCCCTGACCTGTGGCGCGCTGCCGCGGTTACTGGGAAAATCTGTCCATACACCTATCGTTTTTCTACGCAGTGTAGAAGAATGGAGCACATGATGTTCACCCACGCCGACGGCGATCCCATCCTGGTCCTCGACGAAGAGCAGTGCTGGCAACTCCTGGAGGGCACCAAGCACGGCCGCCTTGTGGTCACAGTGGCCGGCGAGCCGGATATCTTCCCTGTCAATTACGTGACCAGCCGCAGGAAGCTGTACTTCCGGACAGCGCCGGGCAACAAGCTCGCGCAGGTGACCATCAACGACAGGGTCCTGTTCGAGACGGACGGCATCATGTCGGACCAGGCCTGGTCGGTGGTGCTCCGGGGGACAGCCCGCGTCCTGAGCAAGTCAGCGGAGATCGCCGAAGCCGAAGAGCTCGGGCTCGCGTCCTGGGTCCCGACGTTGAAGGACTTCTACGTGGAGATCGATCCCGGTTCCGTTAGCGGCCGGCATTTCCAGTTTGGCGAGCAGCCGGAGCGCGATTTCTAGAGAGGCCGCCGGCCTAAACTGGGAATATGGCGGACCGGCTGACTCCTGAGCAGCGCAGCTGGAACATGTCCCGCATCAGGGGCAAGAACACCAAGCCCGAACTGCTGGTGCGGAGCCTCCTGCACGCCAAGGGTTACCGCTACCGCCTGCATGGCGCCTCGCGCGGCATCAAGCTGCCAGGCAACCCGGACCTCGTTTTCGCCGGACGGCGCAAAGTCATCTTCGTCAACGGCTGCTTCTGGCACTTCCACGACTGCAAGGTGGGCCAGCACGCCCCCAAGGCCAACGCCGAATTTTGGGAAACGAAACGCACCCGCACTCGGGACCGCGACGCCAGCCAGCGGCGTCAGCTCGAAAACGACGGTTGGGAGGTCCTCACAGTCTGGGAGTGCGAGCTCAGGGACATGTCCGCCGTGGAGAAACAGCTGGAGCTGTTCCTCTCGGCGGGCTGACCCAGCGCTGAACTGGAGCAGGGCCCAGTTCAGTTCTCAGCCGGAGCCAGCCGGTAGCCCACGCCGCGGACAGTCTGCAGCCAGCGCGGACTCTGCGCCGAATCGCCGAGCTTTTTGCGCAGGTTGCCCATATGCACCTCGACGGACCGCTCGTCCGCCTCGCTGATGTAACTTCCGACGTCGTACGGCTCGTCCCGCAGGCGGCGCACCAGATCCGCTTTGGTACGGACCATGCGGCCCGCCTCAAGCAGGGCGTGCAGCAGGTCGAACTCGGTACGGGTCAGGCTCAGCTCCTGGCCGTCAACGGCCACGGTCCGGGATTCGTAGCTCAGGTCCAGGCCATTGTGGGTGTACTTCCGCCCCTCACTCGCGGCGGCGGCCGGTGAGCCGGCCTCTTCGGCAAGTTCCGGCGTCGAACGCGGACGCCGCATCATGGCCGCAACGCGGGCACGCAGCTCGCGCGGACGGAACGGTTTGGTGAGATAGTCGTCGGCTCCGGACTCAAGGCCGATCAGGGTGTCCAGCTCCTCCGCACGGGCAGTGAGCATGACGATGTAGGCGTCGGAGAACTGGCGGATCTGCCGGGCCACTTCGAAGCCGTCGATGTCCGGCAGTCCGAGGTCGAGCGTGATGACCGCCGGGTCCAGTTCCCTGGCGGCGAGAACGCCCTCGGCTCCGCTGCTTGCGGCGCGCACTTCAAAACCGGCCTGCGTCAAAACGACGCGCACCAATTCGCGAATATCGTGGTCATCCTCAATGACCAGTCCCACGCGTGTATCACCCATCGCAGCCCCCTCAGCCCGCTACATCCCGTCTGCAGTATAGCTCCCGGCGGATATCCTGCTCCTATGCGGTTCTCACGCCACGCCCAGATGGACCATCGCCCATGAGCAGTATCGCCTGGAAAGATTCCTCCGGCCGGATCCTGCTCTTCCGGCGGCCCTTCCACGAGTACTCCCTGCGGGGCAGGGTAATGCTGAGCCAAATGCCGCTTTCCGTGACGGCGGGAATTACAACTTTCCTTATTCTGGCGTTCTTCCCTGAGACTCTCCGCAATCCCCTTTTCATCAGTTTCCTGCTGTCACAGGCAGTAATACTGGTCCTTTGCTATGCCGTCCCCTGGCACCGGCTGCCGTTTCCCTCTTTCCTGGTAATACCCCTCCTGGACCTGGTGTCAATTTGCCTGGGCAGGGAAGGCGGTCAGGACAGCCTGACGGGCCTCAGCCTCATGGCCGTTTTTCCGGTCATCTGGCTGTGTGCCTCCGGGCTGTTCCCCAAAGCCGCGGTGGCCATTTCCTTCTTCGGCCCCTTGGGCATCATCTGGGTGCCGCTGTTCCTCCGCGGCGCCGTCTCCGGCCAGGACCTCGCGCGTTCCTTCCTGCTGCCGGTGATGATGCTGGGCATCGGCGTCACCGTGTCCGTCATGACGCTCAGCATGGTCCGCCAGCAGCGGGACCTTGAGGAGCAGCAGCGGGACCTGGAAGAAAAGGACTCCCAGCTCCGCGGCGTGCTGACCGGAAGCAAACGCCAGGAACGGCTGCTGAACACGGTCCTGGACACAGTGCACATGGGCGTCCTCGCCGTCGACGCGCAGGGCCATGACATCCTGATGAACCGCAAGCAGCGCAAGCATCACCAGCTGGCAACGCCCCCAACGATCGATGATCCCAACGAGTCCCAACTGCTGGTGTTCTCCGCTGACCGGACCACCCTGGTCCCGGTCGACCAGCGGCCGGTCCGGCGCGCGGTCCTGGGCGAGGAATTCACCGATTACCTCGTGTGGCTCGGAGCGGGCGCCGAACAACGCGCCATATCCACCAGCGCGCGGCCCATGACGGACCAGGACGGGAATTTTGCCGGCTCCGTGATCGTGTTCAGTGACGTCACCGAGCTCGTGAACGCCCTGGCCGCCAAGGACGATTTCGTTTCGAATGTCTCGCACGAATTCCGCACGCCGCTCACTTCGATTCTTGGTTACGTCGAGCTTCTGCTGGACGACGACGACGACCTCACCGACTCCCAGCGCGGCCCCCTGGAAATCATCCGGCGGAACTCGGAACGGCTGCTCACGCTGGTCTCGGACCTGCTGTCCAGCCGCAACGGCCAGCTACTCGTCACGCCCGAGGCCGTTAACGTGGCCGAACTGGTGCGCACGAGTGTCACCGCTGCCCTGCCGCGGGCCGCGGAGTCAGGCATCCACCTGCGCGCCGACGCCCCGGAGCGGCTGGAGGCCCACATCGATGCTGCGCGGATCTCCCAGGTCCTGGACAACCTTGTGTCCAACGCCATCAAATACTCGCCCGACGGCGGGGACGTGGTGGTGGCGCTGCGGTCCGAGGACGGCCACATGGTGTGCAGCGTCAGCGATACGGGCATGGGCATGAGCCAGCAGGACCAGGACGAGGTCTTCGCCAAGTTCTTCCGGTCCGCAGCCGTCCGCAACTCCACCATTCCCGGCGTCGGGCTGGGGCTGTCCATCAGCAAGGCCATTGTGGAGGCCCACGGAGGCCGGGTCTCGCTCCGCAGCGAAGTGGGGAAAGGCACCACGTTTACGTTTGCCGTGCCGGTCCAGAATTAGCGCAGTGCAGAACTAGCGCGGTGCAGAACTCGCGCAACGCAGAACCGAGTTCGTGACCGCGCTACCCGCCCGAAGGTGTCCTTTACGGTTACGCCCGGTGGTCCTCGATCAGCCATCCGGCGAGCTGCCGGGCACGCCCGGCCGCGTCAAGATCACCCTCGGCCGCGGAGATGATCGAGCCCTTCATCAGGATGTGCCAGGAGCGGGAAAAGTCGTCGGTCCGCTGCAGCCCCGCCTCGTCGGCGAGCTGCTTCACGTGTCCGCGGATTTTGGCGAGGTAGTCGATGCTGGCCCGCCCCAGCGGATGCGAAGCGCCCATCTCCAGCAGCACGTTGATGAACGAGCAGGCCTCAAAGTCGGTGCGGTGGAACCAGTCGGAGAAGACATCGAAGATGGCCAGCAGCTGCTGCTCCGCCGTGTCCGCCCTCCCCCGTGCCTCCCCCATGATGGCGTTGACCGTCCATACCTGGTCGCGCCGCTCAAGGAATGCCAGCACGAGTTCGTTCTTGGAGGCAAAGTGGCGGTAGAACGTGGCTTTGGCGACGCCGGAACTGCTGATGAGTTCGTTGATTCCCACGTTCCGGACGCCACGGCGGGCGAACAGCTCATAGGCCGCGTCGACGATCCGCTCATGCATTCCGGCAGGGCCGGACCCCGCAGTGTCCTCGCCAATCGTCCTGCCCCCCGATGGGCGCGGGAAGCCGGGCGTGGCGGCCGGCTGCGGTCCAGTCTGAAGCGCTCCGGAAGCTGGTTCCCCGGCGCTCCACTGCTTGGAGCTGGGTACCTCTGCCATTAGGAATATTCTATCCCAATATGCAAGACAGACCTGTCTGTCTTGGGATATTGTTCTAATAAGTCTGAGCGGTTTTTCGAATGCTAGATCCGGTCCCGTTGACTGCCTGGCCTGGACGGTTTGCATGGTCTTCCACAAGTGGACTTTCCCAGTCAGTGGGATGAAACGGGCATACCGAAAGTTGAAGTGTCAGGATGGCAGATTATCTCCGGTGGGATGCTCACGACTTTGTCCACTCTGATGCCTACTTCCATGCGGCCGACTTCCGGGTGGCCGGGGCGCCTACAGCCTCGCTGGAGAATCTGGGGCCAGGGCGCCCTCCCGAAAGCCAGGGCAGCACATCGCCCCCTGACGGCTCAGCCCAACAGGACGCTTCACCCCACGAGGCGGACGCACGCCGCCCCAAAATCGACTCCCTGCGGCGGCAGGTGGTCGGCATCATTGCTTCGGTACTCGAGGACAGTGACCCTGCCAGCGCCACCGCCAGAAGCCGGCTTCGGCATTGCCTTGCGCACAATGCCGGGTGCCCGGAGAAGGCCCTCCTCGAGCATCTGCTCGCCCTGCATGGTTCCGAGCTGGCCGGTCCCGAGCTGGCCGGTCCCGAGCTGGCCGGTGAACTTGAGGATCCGCAAGGCTAGCGGCCGAGGGTCGCCTGGCGCACCACTTCTCCCCAGGACTGCTCGGCCAGGTCGGCCACGGCTGCCAGGATTTCCGACGGCGGCCGGGACAGATCCAGCGGAAACTCGACGATGTCGATGTCCGTGTTGAGGATCCGTCTCAGCTTCATCTCGCCCGCACCGGCATAGACCAGCCAGGCGGTGGGCACGCGCAAGGCGGTGCAGTAGGCGAGCATCTGGAAATGGTCCGCCGAAAGCGATGCGCCCTGGTCGGTGCCGGCCCGGTACTGGGCGTCGTACACCACCACGGGCCGGCCGCCCAGCAGGTGCACGGCGTCCGGGCGGACGGTCAGCCTGTCAGAGTCCCGGACCGCCTCGTTCAGCATCGCGTTGTACTGCAGCCTCATCTCGCCGGGAAAAGCCGCCATGGCCCGGCGCAGCGCTGCGCCGACGAAGTCCCCGAAGACCTTGCCCATGTCGACGACGAAGGACGCCGTCTGCTGCCTGCCCTCCCCCGCCTCGGCGGACGCATTGCGCAGGATCACCTCGGAGAGCCGCAGCGCGGCATGGTACCGGAGGTTCATCCGGCTGGCCTGCCACGACGGAAGCGGGGCGCCGGCGTGAAGGCGGGTGACGCCGTCGAGCTTTCCCTTCAGCTGCCGCAGGCGGCCCAGCACATCGGGGCGCACGCCCGGGACCCGGGACATCCGGTCGAGCGCGGCGCGCAGGATGCGGTTTTCCGGAATGTCCTCGGTGAACTCGTCGTAGGAGACTTCCAGCGGCACCAGCATCCCCGGCCGGCGGGAAATCTGGTCCGAGATGCGGATGCGGCCCTTGACCGTGCGGAGCGATTCGTCGACCGTGACGTAGCCCTGCAGGACGCCGCGCTGCAGGGCGCGATCGGCAAGCTGCACCAACGACGCCGCCAGGGCGCTCCACAACTCGGCATCTTCGTCGGCCGCCACGGTGTCGTCACGGAAGCCCTGGTCCCCGGCGTAGCTCAGCAGGAAAAGCAGCCGGCTCAGCCCGAGCCTGCCCTTGGGCCGCACGTCGAGCTGCACCAGCGGGGTGCGCACGGATCCGACCATGCCGACGGGCTCAATCCGGAAAAGCCCCATGCCCATGGGCGTCGCCTTGGCCAGGCCACTGGAGTTCAGGAAGGCGGCGCTGTCCGGGTCGAGCTTCTCCACAGTGCCGCGGGAGAGCTCATCCAGAACGATGTGCCGCAGAGCCGGCGCAGAGCCGCGGCCGCCACGGGCAGCGGCGCCGGTTCCGGCAACCACCACGGGAGCCGCCGGGCTAGCGAGCCGCAAGGCGTCCCAGCAGCTGGTCCAGCCCGAAGCGCTCTTCCAGCTGGGCCCGGTTGAGCTGGCCGTGGTAGTGCTCCTCCAGCAGCGGCATGAGCTCGTACTTCCAGATCCGGCGCAGGCCGGCGGGGGTCTGCGCCGCCTTCTTCATGAAGTAGGACGGCCCGATCATCAGGTCGCGGTCCCATTCATCGATGGCCTGGTTGAGGGCGTCCAGCAGCAGCGCCGGCGTGGTGTCCAGCTGCCGGGCCTCCAGGAACCTCAGCAGCGATCCCCTCACCGGCTCGGTCTGCGGGTGCAGCTCGATGAAGGCGAAGCGGCGGCGGATCGCGGCGTCCATCATGGCGATGGAGCGGTCCGCGGTGTTCATGGTGCCGATGATGTACAGGTTGTCCGGAAGCGTGAACGGCTCGTTGGGGCTGTACTGCAGGTAGATCCGGTCATCGCGGTATTCCAGCAGGAAGTACAGCTCGCCGAACACCTTGGCCAGGTTGGCGCGGTTCATCTCGTCGATGATCAGGAAGTAGGGCTTGGACTCGTTGCCGGGCTTCGCTGCTTCCTCCGCGAGCCGGCGCAGCGGCCCGGCCACGAGCTTGAAGGAGACCTGGCCCTCGTCGGTTTTGTCCGGCCGGTACCCCTCGAAGAAATCCTCGTAGGCGTAGGACGGGTGGAACTGGACGAGCTTCACCCGCTCGTCGGTGCTGTCCTGCGCCAGTTCGGCGGCGAGGTGCTTGGCGAGGTAGGTCTTGCCGGTTCCCGGCGGCCCGTACAGGACCAGCTGCCGGTTCTCCTCCAGCAGGTCGGCGATCTCCTGCAACGGTTCCACCTCCATGTGCAGGGAGTCCGCGAACTCGCGCGTCACCGGGCGGAAGCCGCCCAGTACGGGGAGGGCAACGGTGGCCGGTGACGCATCGGCGTCGGGCTCGGTTTCCGCCTCGGCGGGCAGCAGCGCCTGCACCGCCTGCACCACCCGGGTGACGTCGACGACGATGCCCGGGGTGGCCAGCTGGCGCTGGATGTGCCGCGGCAGGTCGGTCACGGCGTGGGCTTCGTCGAACCAGCGCACCTTGCGGCGCATCCGGCGGTTGTCCCCGTTGTGGTCCGGCTCCCCGAGCACGACGCCGATCCGGACGGCGCCGGCGTTCTGGTACAGCGCGAGGTCGCCCGGCTTCATGACGGTCAGGAACGCGAAGACGGCGGTCTTGGTGTCTTCCCGCTCGACGTAGCCGAGGTGCTTGTAGTCCTCGTCCACGGCGTGCTGGACCAGCCCGGCGGTAACGCCGGCGTCGAGCAGGCGGAGGTGTTCGACGTCGAGCGTCACCTTCTCCTCTGCCGTCCAGGCAGCCAGGAGCTCGGCGTTGTCGTGGTGGGTGCGCAGCAGCCAGGCCCGGCGGCCCGGGTCCCCGACCTTCCGCCACTGGCTCACCAGCTGCCGGGAGTACCAGTCGATCCGCTGGCCGGCCTGCTCATCCAGGTGCAGGCGGATACGGCGGATGTCGGCGGTGATCTCCTCCTCGCTGTCCCCCTTGGCCCCGCCGACGAGGGAGGCGAAGGCGTCCCGGATCTCCTGGCGTTCAACGTCGGCCACCACCGGCTCGAAGTAGCTGGGCCAGGCCAGGTATTCGATGCTGCGGCGGATGGCCGGCTGGTCATCGGGCGTTTCGGCCGCCAGCATGTGGAAGGCTAGCGGATCCGTCAGTGCTTTGCCGATTTCGGCCGTGGACTGCCGGTCGACGTTCTGCACGAACCGGCAGAGCCATTTCAGGTGGTCCCAGATGGTCCAGTTGAACTCGGCGGTCCGGTCGCGGATGACGCCGTGGTCGGTCATGCCCTGGTAAAGCTCATCAGGGAGCTCCAACGGCGGTTCTAGCCAGGACGCTGCCTCGGCGACCCGCGCCCGCTTGACCTTGAGCGACTTGACCTCGTGCGCCAGCGGCAAGGACTGCAGGAAGAGGAGTTCCACTGCCAGCTGCTTCGCCGAAGGGGACGCGTCCGCCAGGTTGTGGCGCAGGTTGGTCATCATGGGCGCCTTGGCGTCCGCGACTCCCCGGTCAAGGCGTTCCAGCAGTTCCGCCGCGGCCTCCGCCGTCCACGTTTGCGTGCGGCCGTCCAGCGCCGATGGCCTGCCCTGCAGCCCGGCGCCGAGTACGAACCACGCGGCGTCCTCGATCTCTTTGGAGATTCCGAGGGCGCGGTGCATGGCAGGCTTTGGGGCGGGGGTCATGCGTTCAAATTTACAGGGTTAACCTGAGCGCCAGCACCATGACGGGCCGGAAAGCTACTTCCGGGTAACAGCGGGCAGCCGCTTCCGGCCGAAGGCGAAATAGCAGCCCGGGCCGATGAAGTTGACCAGCGTGGCCAGCCGCCAGAACATCTTGGAGCCGCGGATCTGCTCGGCGGGACGGCGCGAAAGGTCGCGCTGGGCCGCGGCGAGGAAGGCGAGCTGCGCGGCTCCGATCACAATGGTGCCGATGCGCGCAGCAGGCGGAAGTTCCTTCCAGGACTTCTTCTTCCGTGCCATATTCTTCTTTCCGAATTTCCCGGTTCCCACGGTCAATGCTCCTTGCGCTCAATGAAGGGCTCCAGCAGCTGCTTCTGTTCCGGTGTCAGCCGCAGTACCCTTCCGGTGGCTTCATCGACGAAGGCCAAATGGCTTGCGGCCTTCACACAATCGTCGCCAGTTACGGGGTCCTGCACAAGGTAGTGAATGTCGAAGCTTGCGCCCTTGACCGCCCCGACCCATACCTGGACCGCCGCGGGGACGTTCCGGTATTCGAGGGTCTTCACGTACCGGATCCGATGATCCACCACGAGCGCCATGGTCCCTTTGGGAACGGCGTTGAACAGCGAGACTTCCGGTTCAATGCCGGGCAGCCCGGCGCCGGCGGGCGGACCGAAGGCGGCGATGCGCGCCTCCTCCAGCATGCGGACGATCTCCACGTTGTTGATATGCCCGTAGGCGTCCATGTCCCCCCAGCGCATGGGCACGAGCACCTCAATGCGCCGGGGGTCGGGGTGGCCTCCGGGTTTTGCGGCGGTCAGCTGTGCACCGCCGTTGAATCGTCCACGGGTGTCTCCTCGGCATCCGCTCCGGCGAACTGCGACATGTACAGCCGGTAGTAGGCGCCTTCGGCGGCCAGGAGGGTCTGGTGGTTGCCCTGTTCCACGATCTTGCCGTTCTCCATGACCAGGATGGTGTCGGCGTCCCGGATCGTCGAGAGCCGGTGGGCGATGACGAAGCTGGTCCGGTCCGTGCGCAGCGCAGCCATGGCCTTCTGCACCAACAGCTCGGTGCGGGTGTCCACCGAGCTGGTGGCCTCGTCCAGGATGAGCAGCGACGGGTTGGCCACGAAGGCGCGGGCGATGGTGATGAGCTGTTTCTCGCCCGCGCTGACGTTGTTGCCCTCCTCGTCGATGACCGTGCTGTACCCGTCCGGCAGCGCCCGGACGAAGCGGTCCACGAACGTGGCCTTGGCCGCCGCCATGACCTGTTCCTCGGTGGCGTCCAGCTTGCCGTACCTGATGTTGTCGTAGATGGAACCGCCGAACAGCCAGGCGTCCTGCAGCACCATGCCCACCTTGGAGCGCAGCTCCGCCCGGCTCAGCTGGGTGACATCCACGCCGTCGAGCGTGATGGAGCCGGAGTTGAGCTCATAGAAGCGCATGACCAGGTTCACCAGCGTGGTCTTGCCGGCGCCGGTGGGACCGACGATGGCCACCGTGTGCCCAGGCTCCGCGGTGAAGGACAGGTTTTCGATCAGGGCCTTGTCCGCCGTGTAGCTGAAGGTGACGTCCTGGAACTCCACGTGGCCGTCGGTCTTGGCCGGCAGGTGCTGCGTGGCGGTCTCGGCGTCCTGCTCATCCGCGTCCAGGAACTCGAACACGCGCTCGGCAGATGCCACTCCGGACTGCAGCATGTTGGCCATGCCCGCCATCTGCCCCAGCGGCTGGGTGAACTCGCGGGAGTACTGGATGAAGGCCGTGGCGTCGCCCAGGCTCATGCTGCCCGAGGCAACCCGCAGGCCGCCCACCACCGCAATGCCGACGTAGCTGAGGTAGGAGACGAACTGCATCACCGGGAAGATGATGCCGGACACGAACTGGGCGCCGAAGCTGGCCTTGTACAGGGCTTCGTTGCGCTCGTCGAAGCGCGCCAGCATGTCCGCGTCGCGGCCAAAGACCCGCACCAGGTCGTGCCCGGAGAAGGACTCCTCGATCTGGCCGTTCAACTCCCCCGTGTTCTTCCACTGTGCGGCGAACAGCTTCTGGCTGCGGGCGCCGATCACGCCGGCCGCAGCACCGGAGAGCGGCAGCGCAATGAGGGCGATCAGGGCCAGCTGCCACGAGACGATGAACATCATGATGACGATGCCGAGCACCGTCAGCACCGAGCTGATCAGCTGGGCGAACGCCTGCTGCAGCGCCTGCTGGACATTGTCGACGTCGTTGGTCACCCGGGAGAGCACGTCGCCGCGCTGGCGGGTGTCGAAGTAGTTCAGCGGCAGCCGGTTAAGCTTCTTTTCGGTGTCGTCGCGGAGCTGCCGGATCACCTTCATGACGATCCTGTTGAGGACGTATCCCTGGAGCCACAGGAAGATGTTGGCCACGAAATACATGAGCAGCACGGCTGAAATCAGCACGGTCAGCTTCTGGAAGTCGATGCCTGTTCCTGGCACCAGCTCCATCCGGGAAACCATGTCCGCGAAGTTGTTCTGGCCTTGGGCCCGCAGCCCCTCGACGAACTGGTCCTTGCTGACGCCGGCCGGCAACTGCTTACCCACCACGCCGCCGAAGATGACGTCCATGGCCTGGCCCAGCACCTTGGGCGCAATGACGTTGAGGATCACCGAAACGATCACCATGCCCACCACGACGTAGATGCCGGCGGCTTCCGGTTTCAGCAGGCCCATGAGCCGCTTCGCCGACGGCCAGAAATGCTGGGCCTTCTTGGCTGGCATCGCGCCGAACATGCCGCCGTCGGCTTCGCCCGGCTTGTACTCCTCCTCGACGAAGTCGTCGTCTTCGAGGACCGGAGCGGCGTCCTGGCCGGTGCTTGGGTTCTGGCCGGTGCCCTTCTTTTCGGCGCTCATGCCACTTCCTCCACGCTCAGCTGGGACTCAACAATTTCCTGGTAGGTGGGCGACGTTTCGAGGAGTTCCTCGTGCGTGCCGCGGTCCACGATCCGGCCGTTGTCCAGCACCAGGATCTGGTCCGCTTCCGTGATGGTGGAGATGCGCTGCGCGACGATGATGACGGTGGCGTCAGCGGTGGTGCGCTTGAGCGCGGCACGCAGCCGGGCGTCGGTGGCGACGTCCAACGCGGAGAAGGAGTCGTCGAACAGGTAGACCTTGGGCCTGGTAACCAGGGCGCGCGCGATGCACAGGCGCTGGCGCTGGCCGCCGGACACGTTGGTGCCGCCCTGGGCGATGCGGGACGCGAGGCCGTTTTTCTTTTCCTTCACGAAGCCGTCGCCCTGGGCCACGTGCAGCGCATCCCACAGTTCGTCGTCGGAAGCCTCCGGCTTTCCAAAGCGGAGGTTGTGCTCAATGGTTCCGGAGAACAGGTAGGGCCGCTGCGGAACCAGGGCCACGCGCTTGGTGATTTCCGCCCGGTCCAGCTGGCTGACGGGCACGCCGTCGAGGAGTACGTCGCCGTCGGCCACGTCGTACAGCCGCGGCAGCAGGGACAGCAGGGAGGTCTTGCCGGCACCGGTGGAGCCGATGATCGCCACGGTCTCCCCCGGCCGGGCGGTGAAGCTGATGTTGCTCAGGACCGGCGCCTCGGCTCCCGGGTAGGCGAACGTGACGTTGCGGTACTCCACCACGCCTGTCAGCTGCCCCGGAGTGACCGGCCGCTCCGGGTCATGGATGGACGGTTCGACGTCGAGCACCTCACCGATGCGGTCCGCGCAGACGGACGCGCGCGGAATCATCATGGCCATGAAGGTGCCCATCATCACCGCCATGAGGATCTGCAGCAGGTACTGCAGGAACGCTGTCAGGGAGCCGACCTGCATGTCGCCGGAGTCCACCCGCTGGCCGCCGAACCAGAGCACGGCGGCGGTGGACAGGTGCAGGATCATGCCGATTGCAGGGAACATCAGGACGAACAGCGCACCGATCTTGAGCGATACGTCCGTCAGTTCCTTGTTGGCCTGGCCGAAGCGTTCCGTTTCATACGGTTCCCGGACGAACGCGCGGACCACGCGGATGCCGATGATCTGCTCGCGCAGGACCTCGTTGATGCGGTCGATCTTCTTCTGCATGGAGCGGAACAGTGGCATGAGGCGCACCACGATGTAACCCACCACCACGATGAGGATGGGGACCGAGACCCAGACCAGCCAGGACAGGTTGATGTCCTCGCGCAGGGCCATGATGATGCCGCCGATGCACATGATCGGCGTGGACACCATGAAGTTCAGGCCCATCAGCACCAGCATCTGGACCTGCTGGACATCGTTCGTGCCGCGGGTGATCAGGGTGGGCGCGCCGAAGGCGTTGACGTCCTTGGCCGAGAAGCTGGTCACCTTGCGGAAAACGCCACGGCGGAGGTCGCGGCCCAACGCCATGGCCGTCTTCGATCCGAAGTAGACGCCGGCAATGGCGGTGCCCACCTGGAGGAAGGCCACGAGGAGCATGACGGCGCCGGTGCGCCAGATGAAATCGGTGTCGCCGCGGGAGACGCCCTCGTCAATGATCTGGGCGTTGAGGCTGGGCAGGTAGAGCGCCGCTATGGTGGATGCCAGCTGGAAGGCGATGACAGCCACGATGTAGGGCAAATACGGTTTGGAATAACGCCGTATGAGGGTGACGAGCATGCTCACGGATCCTTCGGGAGAGCGCGAATGAGTTAAGAAGAGTAATAGCAGACGGGTCTGACAGCCCAAGCCTTCCAACTCTACGAAATCTGTTGCCCGTGCGAAACGTTGCGGGCGAAGATCATCCCAACGGACGACGCCCGCACCCACAGCGCGAACGAACACTTAAGCCCCGCACCCGGCCGCCGCCGTCGTACGCCCCGCCCGCTTAACTGGAGTTTTCGTCCGGATAGTGGCCTCTGCCGGGTTTTGGCGGCCACTATCCGGACGAAAACTCCGTCCGAGCGGGGGCTACTCGCCGCGGTGCTTGCCGTGCGAGGCGATGTAGTGCGCGGCCGCGCTCTGGAGTTTGCGTTCCTTGGCCAGCCGCCGGCTCAGCGCCTTCAGTTCGGCGCCGACCCTGACTTGCTCCTGCGCGATGATCCGCTGCTGCTCGGCCTGCCGGGCGACGGCGTTCAGTGCAGTGGCCAGCTGAAGCTGCTGCTCCGCGAGGAGCCCCTGCGTTTCCTGGATAAGCGGCACCAGGTCGGCTGGCTTGTTGTGCATCTCGGCCAGCATGGTCCGGGCCCGCGCCGGCGGTTCATTCATCGGCAGGACGGGGTCAGCAGTCCTCGGCCGGCCGGGGTAGGACGGCGCTTTGGCGTCGTCGGCCAGCTGGCGGGTCAGCACTTCGGCGAACTCACGCTCGAGGTCGTCGTCGGAATACTCAGCGGCCGGGAGTTCCGAATTCTGCCCGGACCCCGAGGCGGAAGACGGTGCCGGGTCGGCAGCAGCCTCCGGACGGATGTCAACGGTCCGGCGCAGCGGCTGTTCCTTGATCAGGAGCACGGCGATGAGGGCAACAACGGCGATGGCGCCGGCGATCAGGAAGATCTCGGCCGTGGCATCGCCGTAGGCTGCCCGCATGATGTCCCGGATCGGGGCGGGCATGTCGGCGAGGTCGAGGCTGGCGCCGGAGGATCCGGAACCTGCCTTGATGCCGGCGTCGGCAAGGCCCTGGGTGGCCAGTTCCTTGACCCGGTTGCTCATGATCGCGCCCAGCACGGACACGCCGATCGCGCCGCCCACGGAGCGGAAGAAGGCCACGGAAGCACTGGCCGTGCCGATGTCGCTGGCGCTGACAGTGTTCTGCACGGCGAGGACGAGGTTCTGCATGAGCATGCCGAGCCCGAGGCCCAGGATCGCCGTGAAGATTCCGGATTGCCACAGTTCCGTGGTGTGGTCCATGGTGCCGGCGAGGCCCAGGCCGCCGATCAGCAGGATCGACCCGGCGACCAGGTAGCGCTTCCATTTGCCGGTGCGGCTGATCAGCTGGCCGGAAAGCACGGAGCCGATCAGGTTGCCGGCGATCATGGGCAGGGTCAGGAGGCCCGCCTCGGTGGGTGTTGCGCCGCGTGCCACCTGGAAGTACTGGCCCAGGAAGGTCGAGGAGCCGAACATCGCCACGCCCACGGCCACGGAGGCCCAGATGGCCAGGGCAGTGGTGCGCTCGGAGATGATCTTCAGCGGGATGATGGGCTGCTCAACCTTGGATTCAACCACAACGAGCAGGGCCAGCAGCACGACGCCGCCGCCCACCATCAGTGCCGACTGCCAGGACCACCAGTCGTAGTAGTCGGGGTTGCCGGCGAACGACACCCAGATGAGGAGAAGGCTGACGCCGGTGGTGAGGAGGATGGAGCCGAGCCAGTCGATCCTGGCTGGCCGCTTGACGTGCTGGATCTTGAGGGTGATCTGGAGCAGGATCAGGGCGACGACGGCGAGCGGTACGCAGACGAAGAACGTCCAGCGCCAGCCGAGCGGGCTGTCCACGATGAAACCGCCCAGCAGCGGGCCGCCGGCCGTGCCGACGGCCATGACGGCGCCCATGTAACCGGAGTACTTTCCGCGGTCCCGCGGCGGGATCATGGAGCCGATGATCGCCTGGGCCAGCGCGGTCAGGCCGCCCATGGCAATGCCCTGGACAACGCGGGCGGTCAGCAGCAGCGGGATGGTCTGGGACAGGCCCGCCATCACCGAGCCCGCCACGAAGATCACGATGCTGAGCTGGACCAGAACCTTCTTGTCGAACAGGTCGGCGAGCTTGCCCCAGATCGGGGTGGTGGCCGCGTTGGCCAGGAGTGCTGCGGTGATGACCCACGCGAAGTCAGTCTGCGTGCCCTTGAGCTCGGACATGATGGTGGGCAGCGCGTTGGCCACGATGGTGCTGCTGAGGATCGCGGTGAAGAAGGCCGCCAGGAGCCCGGTGAGGGCCTCCATGATCTGCCGGTGCGTCATCGCTGCTTGTGGTGGATGGGCCGAAGGGCGTGACGGGGCCGTCCCGGAGACGGCAGCGTGGCTAGCCAATGAACTGCTCCTTGCGTTTGGTGGTGGTTGTGATGGCGCCGGCCGTCGTTGCCCGGGCGGATTCCCGCAGGGATTCCGCGAGTTTGGAGAGTACTTTCGCCGTCTCCTCGGCGTCCTGCTGGCTCCAGTCCTGCAGGAACTCCTGCAGGGTGGCCACGCGGTGGTCCTCGATCTCCACGAGCTTGGCGCGGCCGGCGTCAGTGAGGGCCACCAACTGCGCCCGTCCGTCGTCGGGGTCCGGCCTGCGGTGGACCAGCCCCAGTTCCTCGAGTTCTGCGATGTGCCGGCTGAGGACTGGAGCGCTGACCCCCAGCCGTGCGGCCAGGTGCGTGGCGCGGGATTCCTTCTCCCCCACGAAGCGGAGGACGCCCTGCAGCGCGATTCCCGCTTCCAGGCCGCGCGAGTTGGAGATTGCCACGCACCGGACGGCGCGCTGAAGGTCGAAGATCTGGCGCACGAGTTCGGCCGCGGTGTTTGGCTCAACTGCCATGGTGAATTAACCCCTTATTGCTTGCCTTAGGCAACTATAGCAATAAATGGTTGCTTTTGGAAACTAAGCATATGGCGGCGGGGCAACGTTCCTTAAACACTGCCAGCGCGAACTGGCAGCAGATGCCCTCAAAATCGTCTTGAGAGGGCATTACCTGCCAGTTCGCGCTGGAGAGGTTGGGGCTTAAGTGTGCGTTCGCGCTGAGTTAGCTGTCCAGATGGGTGGGGGCGAACATCTTGAGCAGCGTTTCGACGACGACGACGTTCGGGCCGTCCGCGGCGAAGCCCGCCTTGAGCGCGTCCCCCACGTTTTCCGGTGCGACCCGGACGGCGGGCACACCGAAGGATTCCGCCAGCTTCACGAAGTCCGGCCGGGCAAGCTCAGTGGCCGTTGCCTTGCCGAAGGCGCCCACCATGTATTCGCGCAGGATGCCGTAGCCGCCGTCGTCCACGATCAGCCAGGTGACGGGCACATTGTGCTGCTTGGCCGTGGCGAGTTCGGCGATGGAGTACATGGCCGAACCGTCGCCGGACACAGCGAGCACCCTGGCCGAAGCCGCGGACTTGCCCACGGTCTCCAAACCCACGGCCCCGCCGATCGCCGCCGGGAAGCCGTAGCCCAGGCCGCCGGCACCCTGGGCCGAGTGGAACTGGCCCTCGCGGGCGTCCCAGCAGCTCCAGCCCCAGTACGCCGAGATGGTCATGTCCCAGAACGTCTGCATGTCCGCCGGAACGGCGTCCCGAATATCGGCCATGAACTTCAGTTCCTTGGCCAGGTCCTGCGATTCCAGCCGCTCCTTGACCTGGCGCAGGGACTCCCGGACCAGGTCCTCCGGCGAGGTCCCGTGCCAGTCGGGCCTGGCGTCGGCAGGCACCACCAGCGACGCGTCGAGGGCCGCGAGCGCCTGGCCGGCGTCGGCGCGGATCCCCAGGCCGGGCCGGTTGGATTCCAAAACCCGCGGTTCGGCGTCGATCTGGATGATCCTGCCGCGCGGTTCGAACGTGAAGTAGTTGGAGGTGACCTCGCCGAGCGAGGAGCCGATGACCACCAGGACGTCGGCGTCCTCCAGGAGGTCCGTCATGTGCCGGTCCTCGATCCACGACTGCAGCGAGAGCTCGTGGTTCCACGGGAAGGCGCCGTTGCCGCCGGGCGTGCAGATGACGGGCGCCCTCAGCTTTTCCGCGATCGAGAGCAGCGACTTTTCCGCCCGGCCCCGGCGGGTTCCGCCGCCGGCAATGATGGCGGGGCGTTCCGCCGCCGACAGCCATTTCACGGCTTCCCGGACAAGCTCGACGCGCGGCGGGTTGTCCGCCGCTTCTGCCAGCGCATCCTCGACGGGCGGCACCATGATGGGGTCCAGCAGCACGTTTTGCGGGATCTCCAGCCAGACCGGCCCCTGGGGCGAGGAGATCGCCTCGGTCCAGGCGTCCTGGATGGCGGACGGAATGCCCGAGGCGTGCTGGATCAGGCGCTGGCTCTTGGTGACGTTCGCGGCCGACGCCTTCTGGTCATCCAGCTGGTGCAGCATCCCCTTCCGCCGGGCGCCCAGGCCCTCGAGCGGGATCTGGCTGGCAACCACCACCATGGGCACACCCGTGGCGTAGGCTTCCTGCAGCCCGGCGAGCGATGTCAGCGCGCCCGGCCCGGTGGACAGGAACAGCACGCCCACCTCCCCCGTGGCCCGCGAGTAGCCGTCGGCGGCGAAGGCGCTGTTGTTCTCCACGCGGGAGGACACGAACTTCAGGTTGCCCCGGCCCATCGCGTCGAAGAGGCCCAGCGCATGCTGTCCGGGAATGCCGAACACCGTCTTAGCGCCCAGCGCCTCCAGGGTTTCGACGACGAGATCCCCGCCGTTGCGGGCACCGGTCCCGACGGCGGTCACTGGGAGTACTCCCCCACGGCGGCACGGACAGCGCCATTGTTGGCCGGCGCGGGCGAGGCTGCGGCGAACCCGGCCGGACGCCGGGCTTCCCGGCCCAGCGCCTGGGCGGCGTAGCCGGTCGCAGAGCCGAAGCGGTCACCGGCCACGGTGTTGTCCGCCATGAGGGTAACGAGTTCGTAGGCCACGTGGCTCGCGGCAACGCCGGTAATCTCAGCGTGGTCGTAGGCCGGCGCCACTTCAACGACGTCGGCGCCGACGAGGTTCATGCCGCGGAAGCCGCGGATGATCTCCAGCAGCTCACGGCTGGTGATGCCGCCGGCTTCCGGCGTGCCGGTTCCGGGCGCGTGGGCGGGGTCCAGAACGTCGATGTCCACGGAGATGTACAGGGGACGGTCTCCGATGCGGTCCCGCACCTTGGCCACTGTCTCGAGGACACCCTGGTAGTAAACGTCAGCGGAGGTGACGATGCCGAACCCGAAGCGGTGGTCGTCGTCGAGATCCTTTTTCCCGTACAGCGGGCCGCGGGTGCCGATGTGGCTGATGGCCTCCGTGTCCAGGATGCCCTCCTCCACGGCACGGCGGAACGGGGTGCCGTGGGTGTACTCGGCGCCGAAGTAGGTGTCCCAGGTGTCCAGGTGGGCGTCGAAGTGCAGCATGGCGATGGGGCCACCGGCGCGCTCGGCGGCGGCGCGCAGGAGCGGCAGCGCGATGGTGTGGTCGCCGCCCAGGGTGAGCAGCTTGCTGCCGCCCGCCGTCAGGTCCAGGGCGTTCTGCTGGATGGTTTCGATGGCCTCGTTGATGTTGAACGGGTTCACGGCCATGTCGCCGGCGTCGGCCACCTGGCAGTTCTCGAACGGGCTGACGTCCCAGGCCGGGTTGTACGGGCGGAGCAGCCGGCTGGCCTCGCGGACGTGGTTGGCGCCGAAACGGGCACCGGGGCGGTAGGAGACGCCGGAATCAAAGGGCACGCCCACCACGGTGATGTCGGACTTGGCCACCTGGTCCAGGCGCGGCAGGCGGGCATAGGTTGCGGCCCCGGCGTAGCGGGGAATACGGGATGAATCGATGGGGCCAAGGTTGCCGTTGGCTTCGATGCGCAGCTCTTCCAAAGGAACGCCTCTCCTTCGAGGATGACTTGTCGAGGGTGGGTTGTGACAGCCATCATACACTTGAAGTTGTCCAATGTGCACCGACTGTTTACCGAATCTCTAAAAATCAGGGCAGAAAAACCCGGGCGCCCAAGAAGAGGCGGCCCGGGCCGATTCGAAGAACGCTACCGGCTCGCGGCCGGCACCAGCACCCACAAAACCTCGACGGATTCGTCGGTCGGGTTGACCCAGGTATGCGGTTCCCGGCCGGGGAAGGTGACCGTGTCCCCGGCGGTCAGCTCGTACTCCTCGTTCGTGAGGATGAGCCTGATGGTCCCCTTGATCACATGCAGGACATCGACGTCGCAGTCAACGGCGTAGAGCTCCGATTCACCCCGGCCCCGCGGGTCAATGACGGCCTGGATAATCTGCACGCGCCGTTCGGACCGCGCGGTCAGCAGCCGCTCGACGATCCCCTCCCCGCCGAGGGAGATGCGCGGACCCGAATCACGCTTGGTCAGGTGGGTTTCCGGCGCGGCGAACAGGTCGCCAATGGAGATCGACAGCACCTGGCACAGTGTCACCAGCGAGGCCACAGACGGTGAGGTCAGGTCCCGCTCCACGCGGCTAAGGAAGCCCTTGGTCAAACCGGTGGCGTCGGCCACCTGTTCAATGGTGAGCCGCTGGGACTGGCGCGCGGCGCGGATCCTTGAACCGATGGCGACCGGAACATTGCTCGGCTCAACTGGTAGTGCCTTCATTTACGAACCTTTCACGGCCGGCCGCACGGCCCCATCATTGGAGTCATATTATCGGCCCTGCCCTTCTGTGACGCGGGGCAAGCCGCGCCGCGGAGCTTTGCGTCTTGACTGTTACTCGAATCACAGCCTACGCTTTTATGCAACAAGTGTTGCTTGTGAAACAACTCCCATGAGGAGACGCCCAGCAAGGAACCCAGCGTTCCCCCCAGATTTCCGTTCAGTGCAGCACCATCCGGGCAGCCCGTTCCCCGGACTGGCCCGTAAGCTGCCAAAGCTCCAAGGATCCCCAATCATGGACGCAAGTTTCGTCAATATCGCCATCGTGGTGGTCTACCTGGCCGCCATGCTGGCCTTCGGCTGGTGGGGCAAGTCCCGCACCAAGAACAACAGCGACTTCCTCGTGGCCGGCCGCCGCCTGGGGCCGTTCCTTTACACCGGAACAATGGCCGCAGTCGTCCTGGGCGGCGCCTCCACCGTTGGCGGCGTCGGCCTCGGCTACAAGTTCGGCATCTCGGGCATGTGGCTCGTGGTGGCGATCGGTGCCGGTGTCCTGCTGCTGAGCCTGCTGTTCGCCGGCACCATCCAGAAGCTGAAGATCTACACCGTTTCCCAGATGCTGTCCCTGCGCTACGGCAGCCAGGCCACCCGGACCTCCGGCATCATCATGCTCGCCTACACCCTGATGCTCTGCGCCACCTCCACCGGCGCCTACGCCACCATCTTCGTGGTGCTGTTCGGCTGGGACCGGGCGCTGGCCATCGCCATCGGCGGCGCCATTGTGCTGGTGTACTCGACCATTGGCGGCATGTGGTCCATCACCCTGGCCGACCAGGTCCAGTTCGTCATCAAGACCGTGGGCATCTTCTTTCTCATGCTGCCTTTCACGCTCAACGCAGCCGGGGGCCTGGACGGCATCCGCAGCCGCGTGGAGGCCAGCTTCTTCCAGATTGACGGCATCGGTGTCCAGACGATCATCACCTACTTCGTCGTCTACACCCTCGGCCTGCTGATCGGCCAGGACATCTGGCAGCGCGTGTTCACGGCGAAGACGCCGCGGGTTGCCCGCTGGGGAGGCGCCACCGCCGGCATCTACTGCATCCTCTACGGCGCGGCCGGCGCACTGATCGGCCTCGGCGCGAGGGTTGCGCTGCCCAGCATCGACGTCGCCACCCAGGGCAAGGACGTTGTCTACGCCGAGGTGGCGCAGAACCTGCTGCCCATCGGCATCGGCGGCCTGGTGCTCGCTGCCGCCGTCGCGGCCATGATGTCCACCGCGTCAGGCGCCCTGATCGCGGCAGCCACCGTTGCCCGTGCGGACGTGCTGCCGTTCGTCGCCAGCTGGTTCGGCAAGACCATCAACACGGACGATTCCGACAACCCGGAGCACGACGTCAAGGCCAACCGCATGTGGGTCCTCGGCCTCGGCATCGTGGCCATCCTGATCGCCATCATCACCAAGGACGTCGTCGCCGCCCTCACCATCGCCTACGACATCCTGGTGGGCGGCCTCCTGGTGGCCATCCTCGGCGGGCTCATTTGGAAGCGCGGCACGGGCATCGCGGCCGCGGCGTCCATGGCGGTCGGTTCCGTGGTGACGCTCGGCACCATGATCGTCCTGGAGATCAACGCCAAAGAACCGCTGGAAGGCATCTTTGCCAATGAGCCGATCTACTACGGCCTGATCACCTCCGCAGTGGTCTACGTGGCAGTCTCCCTGCTGACCAAGCCTACGGACCCCGCGGTCATGAGCCGCTGGTACCGCCGGGTGGCCGGCAAGGACACTGAGGAAGCACCGGTTTCGGCCACTGTCCGGTGACCTGCACGGGGCCCCGGCAGATCTAGAAAAAGTACGACGACGGCGGTGCCTCCCAGCGCGGGGA
>NZ_JBHTSL010000042.1:0-47455 GCF_042795115.1 Arthrobacter sp. NPDC056493
GGCCTCCTGTTACCTAGGGGGTCTGCTTATAGCGATGTTCAATCTTTACTTGTGCCCGTTGTCGACGCGGATGTAGGCGGTGGGACTCTTGTCGAAGTCGGACGACCAGGAGGACCTCTTGGACCTGTCATTGTCCTTGAATTCGATCCTGACCGTATGGAACACCTTTACAAACTTGTCGTGGCGGTCCGCAGACACCCTCTCGTCGTTGACGATGTACTCGGTCCCGTCGACCCATACAGAGTCGTCGACGTGTCCGATGCGCTTGACATCCCAGCGACCCTTTTCCTGGAACATCTTCTGGTTGAAGTAGACGCGCGTGCCCTTGTCGCAGTGGATCTTGAATGCGAAGTTGACACGGACGGACTTGCGGTCGTTCTTCCAGCCCCTCCCGTTGTCAGCGTGCGGCTTATAGGCCGTGACGCTGCAGTTGTCCCGCTTTGAGGTCTCTGCAGCTGAGGCCGGGGAGGCCATGGCGATCGGGCCGGCTAGCAGGCCCAGCGAAACAGTGGAAACCAACGCAAGCCGGGCCGACAGGCGGGACTTTGTTGGCGGAGTCATAGTCATTGTTGCTCCCGCGTTGTGTGTGTTCGGGCATCACTGGCCGATCACGTGACGCGTGGAGACCCATCAACCACTTATGTCCGCTTTATGATCGTCCACCCGGACTTGCCGGGTGGGCCTGGAACCGGATCCTTTTTCGACTGCAACAGCCGGGATCCGGTGTTCAAATTTTACCCCTGGAAGTGCGTGTCAACACTTACTTTCAAAAATTGTCAACCGGTCGTGGTTGCTTTCAAGCCCTTGAACGGTAGCGAAAGTAGCCCGGCGGAGCGGCTGGCGTCGGGGCGGCCCGACGCCGGCTGCGCTCCTGTTGCGCCGGGCTACTTGCCCAGGAAGGCGAGCAGGGCCTCGTTGACCTCTGCCCCGTGGGTCCAGAGCAGGCCGTGCGGGGCGCCGTCGATCTCCACGTAGTCAGCCTCCGGCAGGGCCCTGCTGAACTCCCGGCCGGTGGCGTCGATCGGCAGGATGTTGTCCGCCGTACCGTGCACGATCAGTGCCGGGACGTCGATCTTCGGGATATCGGCGCGGAAGTCGGTGATCCAGGTGGGCTGCGCGGCCACCGAGGCGAACGCGCCGGAGCCGGCGGCGAGGTTCCAGCTGGCCCGGACGGACTCCTCGCTGAGCCGGGGCGTGCCCAGGAACGTGTCGCTGTTGTAGAAGTTCTTGAAGAACTCTGTGAAGAAGGCGTAACGGTCGGCTTTCACTGCTTCGGCAAGGCCGTCGAAAACGGACTGCGGCACTCCCGTGGGGTTGTCGTCGGTCTGCAGGAGGTACGGTTCCAGCGATCCGAGGAAGGCGGCCTTGGCCACGCGGGCAGACCCGAACGTGGAAAGGTACCGGGCCACCTCGCCGGTTCCCATCGAGAAGCCAACCAGCACGGCGTCGTTGAGGTCCAGGGTGCTAAGGACGGTGTTGAGGTCGCCCGCGAAGGTGTCGTAGTCATAGCCGGTGGTGGGTTTGCTGGACTTGCCGAAGCCGCGGCGGTCGTACGTGATGACGCGGTAGCCGGCGTCCAGCAGGGCGGCGGTCTGCTTCTCCCAGGAGGATCCGTCCAGGGGGTAGCCGTGGATGAGGACAACAGCCTGCCCGGTTCCGTGGTCTTCGTAGTAGAGCTCGATGTCGGTGCTGTTTTCCTGTCCAACGGTGATGTAAGCCATGTCAGCATTCCCTTCGGTCTCGTGAGAACGGACGTCCTCAAACGGTGTTACCAACCTATCGGGATCGCGGTCCGGTGCGCGCGGCCTGTCACAGGGCGTAGCCTGCAGGAATGGCAGCAGGGACCGGGATGTTGTGCAGGGCATGAAACGAATTGGCTTTCTGTCGTTCGGCCACTATGGCCCGGTGCAGGGTTCCCGCACCAGGACGGCGCGTGATGCGCTGCTGCAGGGGATAGAACTGGCCGTGGCCGCGGAGGAGCTGGGGATCGACGGCGCGTTCTTCCGCGTGCACCATTTCGCGCGTCAGCAGGCGTCGCCGTTCCCGCTGCTCGCGGCGGCCGCAGCGCGCACCAGCCGGATTGAGCTCGGCACCGGGGTCATCGACATGCGCTACGAGAATCCGCTGTACATGGCCGAGGAGGCAGCGGCCACGGACCTCATCAGCGGTGGCCGGCTCCAGCTTGGCATCAGCCGCGGTTCACCCGAGCCCGCACGCAACGGCGCAGGGGCCTTCGGCTATGCGCCGCGGGAGGGCGAGACGGATGCCGACATGGCACGCCGGCATGCCGAGGAGTTCCGGCGGGCCATCGCCGGCGCCGGCGTGGTCGAAGCCGATCCGCGGTATGCCGGAGGGGCCACCGGGCTGCTGCCTGTCCAGCCACGCTCCGAGGGCCTGCCCGAGCGGATCTGGTGGGGCGCCGGCACCCGGAAGACGGCGGTCTGGGCGGCCGAGCGCGGGATGAACCTCATGAGTTCCACCCTGCTGACCGAGGATACCGGGGTGCCGTTCCACGAGCTCCAGGCCGAGCAAATCGCGATGTTCCGTGAGGCATGGGCGGCGGCCGGGCACGGCCGCGAGCCGCGGGTTTCGGTCAGCCGCAGCGTCCTGCCGCTGACCGATGACGAGGACCGGCAGTACTTCGGGCTGAGCGCCCTCCGCGAGGGCCGCGACCAGGTGGGCGCCCTTGACGGCACCCTGGCCCGCTTCGGCAAGAGCTACATCGGTGAGCCGGACGTCATTGCAGCGGAGCTCGCAGCCGACGCTGCGGTGCAGGCGGCGGACACACTCCTGCTCACCGTCCCGAACCAGCTTGGCGTGGAGTACAACGCCAACCTGCTGGGAAACATCGCCCGCCACGTAGCCCCGCCCCTGGGATGGGCGCCGCGCGATATGCGGGAACAGGCGTAACCTACTGGCATTGAACGGCTCCTCCCAAGGCGGCGGTTTCCATGGACACGAATCACGTTCCTGCAGGCCAGAATTACGACGGCGGCCCGGGCGTCCGTCGGCTGGCTGCCGTCCTGCTGGTGACCGGCGTCGTGGTGTCCTTCGCCGCCGGGGCACTGCATCCCGAAGGGGCGAATGCCAACGACCATGCTGCCTCTTTCGCCGAATACGCCCGCAGCGACCTGTGGATCGGCGTGCACCTGGGGCAGTTTGTGGGCATGGCAGTCCTCATCGGCGGGCTGCTGGTGCTGGGAACCGTGGCCGGCGGTGTGCCCGGACGCTCCGCCTGGGCGGCGCGGTTTGGCAAATGGGCGGCAGTCGCTTCGCTGGCACTCTATGGGGCGCTGCAGGCGGTGGACGGCGTGGCGCTGAAGCATTCCGTCGATGCCTGGGCTGCTGCCGAGGGGGCCGGAAAAGCCGTTCGCTTTGCGGCCGCGGAGGACATGCGCTGGCTGGAATGGGGGATGCGCAGTTACCAAAGTTTCGTGCTGGGTGCGGCCCTCATCCTGATTGGCGCCGCGGTGGGCAGCTCGCGCGGGTTTCCGCGGCCGGTGGGTTACCTCATGGGCCTGTCCGGGGCCGCCTACCTCGCGCAGGGGTGGATCATCGGAGCAGAAGGCTTCTCCGGCAGCAACACCGTGCCCACGCTTGCCGGCATCGCGCTCGTCCTGGTCTGGACGCTCTGGCTTCTGGCGAGCTCGCTGCGGCGATCCTAGGCGTGTGCCTAGACTGGGACCGACCGGCATTTCCCAGTGAGAGGCAGCGGCATGACCGACAGCAAACGCAATGCGGAAGAGCCCGGCGACCTTCGGGGCCCTGGCGACCCGGACGCCGTCGAACAGGAGCAGCCTCAGCCCCAGGCTGGCACGGCACGCAACATCCGTGAGGAACAAATGACACAGGCGGGCGGCACAGTGCCCGCCAGCTACGTGGGCAGCGGAACACCGGAGGGCGAACCCAAGCCCGAAGAAGCCGCCGGCGAATCCGGGCTGTGGGACGCCGGGGACAGATAGCTAAAGCCAGGGGATGATCCTGTCGGCGCGGGAACGCGTGACTTCGATCAGGCGCGCATTGGCCGCGTCCGGTCCGTTGGCCCAGGCCTCGGCCGCAGCACGGTCCATGCCGAAGACCACGTGCCGTTCAATCAGGCGGGCAAGGCGCAACTCATGCGGTGTGTCGATGAACCACACTTCGTCCAGTTGTGCCCGCACCTGCCGCCAGCGTGGACCGTCGTTGAGGAGGTAGTTGCCCTCGGTGATGATGATGGGGACTGCGGCCGGAACGGCCAGCGATGCGGCCACCGGCTCATCGATTGCCCGCCGGAAGTCCGGCGCGTACACAACGTCCTCGTCCCGGCGCGCAAGCCGCTGAAGGAGCGAAAGGTAACCGCCGACGTCGAACGTGTCCGGTGCGCCCTTGCGCTGCCGCAGCGGAGTGCCGTCAATGATGGCATTGCCCAGGTGGAAGCCGTCCATGGGCACCACGAGGGCGGTATCGGAGCCGAGGGCGTCCGCGAGGCAGGCCGAGAAGGTGGACTTGCCGGACCCGGGGGAGCCAGCCACGCCGAGGAGAAGCCGCCTGCCGGAGGTCAGCCGGCTGCGCAGCTGGGCGACGGCCTGCTGGATTTCCGCGGATTCGAAAGCCCGGACGGACAGCGGCTCAACGTTTGGAAGGGTCATGCACAGCATCCTAGGCGAACCCGGTGGTGCAGGCGTGTGCGGCGATACGCGGAGAATCAGTCGAGCGGAATGGTGATGGTGATCGCCGTGCCGGTGCCGGGAGCCGAGGTGATGTCCACGGTCCCGCCCGCCTCCTGGACCGCCTGTGAAATGGTCCGCAGTCCGTGGCCGTTGACTTCTCCCGGCGCCTGCGAGTCCGACTCGAAGCCGGTGCCGTTGTCCGCGACCATGAGGCGGATGCCGTGGAAGACAGCGGCAAGCCGGACAGTCACATCCGTGGCGTCCGCATGCTTGAACGTGTTGCTCAGGGCTTCCCGCGCTGACTGGTAGAGCAGGGAAGCGCAGCCGGATGAGATCTCCACGCCGTGGTGGGGCGTCTCCCAGCGGACGCACGTACCCTGGCGGCGCAGGGGGACCGTGAGCCGGTCGATGCAGCCGGCCAGCCCCAGCCGGTAAAAGTCCAGCGGCTGACGGTCGGTGATGACACCGCCGACTTCGACGACTTCCTCGAGAGTTGCTGACTGGTTCATGGCGGCCCCCCGCTTCCTTGCGGTCCTCGTTGCATGCTTTCCCTGGAAGGATCGCTCCTCCAGGGGCTGATGCATTAAGGGTGGCGCCGGCCGATCAGGCTTGCCGCAGATTTACCCCGGGATCCAATCAAGTTTCCGCAAGATGTTGCGAAAACTACTGGACCATTGTCCACGGCTGGAGTGAGTGCTGCGGATACGTCACGGCGTCGGCGGCGTCGAGCACCTCCAGCGCGGTCATGTGCGCGGCCGCCGCGACTTCACGGATCGGCTTGCCGTGGGTTACGGCCGCCGCAACTGCACTCTGCAGGCTTGCGGCCGCGGGGTCATGCTCTACTGCTGCGGATTCCAGCGTAGCTGCGGCCTCTTCCACGGCGCGGATGTCGTCGTCCATCGGTACCCTCCTGTTTCTGCTCCATTGCAGTGACGCCTTGGCTCTGGGAGCTGCAACTGCTCCCCGGACGAAGTGTCATGTTCCTAAAACAATAAGACAGACAGGTCTGTCTCTGCCAGTCCCAAGGTACACTGATTCTCTAATGAGTGCTCCTGATGCAACCGGGGATGCCTTGCTGCCTGAAGAGGTGCGTACCGGCCATAGTGAACCAGTTGACCGGATCCTGGCCACTGCCTACGAGCTTTTCTCCCACCGCGGTGTCCGCGACGTCGGAATCAACGAGCTGATCGAGCGGTCCGGAGTGGCTAAGTCCACGTTTTACCGTCACTTCCCGTCCAAGGACGCATTGGTTCTGGCATTCCTGGCACTCCGCGACCAGGTATGGACCGTGGACCTGATTGTCTCCGAGGCCAGGCGCCGGGGAACCACGCCCGAAGGGCGCCTGCTGGCCATCTTCGACGTCTTCGGCGACTGGTTCCAGCGGGACGATTTCGAGGCGTGCACCTTCATCAATGTCCTCCTTGAGATGGGTCCCGGGCATCCGCTGGGTGAGGCCAGCATCGGCTACCTCGCCAGGATCCGCGGCCATATCCAGGCGCTCGCCGAGGAGGCGGGCCTGGACCGCCCCGACGAATTCGCCCGCTCCTGGCACATCCTGATGAAGGGCTCCATCATTTCGGCGACCGAAGGCGACTTCCTCGCCAATAAGCGGGCGCAGCAGATGGCCGGCTGGCTGATCGCGCACCACCGGAGCTGACCCGGCCTGTTGAGCTAACGGCCGCCTAAGCCGACGCCGTCGGTGGCCACAACTGCCGCACAGGTCCCCGGCCGCCGTCGGACTTCTTCAGTCGAGCCGCAGAAGGTTCCGCAGCGGAGCCGGGAGCCACTTCGGGCTCGGCCCGCCGTCGTTGTTTTCACCACCCTCCATGAATGGCTCCGCGGTGCCGGCCGCGAAGTAGTCTCCGCCCGCCGGGAGGCAGTCACCCGCCGGAGGGTTGCCGGCGCCCGTTGCCGGCAGGCAGGCGTTCTCGCTCAGGTGGCACAGCAGGGCCTGCTCGGGGGACCCCGGATTCGAGGCCAGGTGCTGCAGCAGCCGGCCCCGGGCTTCCGATTGGATATCCGTGGTGGCGAGGATGTCCAGGATGAGTTCGATGACCTGGGCGCGCATCACGGTCCGGTCAATCGACCTCAGGGAATCAGTGCAGAAGACCTCCAGCGCATCCGCTGAATCCTGGGTGCATCTTGCCGGCTCGGTGGCAGTCGTCAGCCATTCGGGCTCAGCAGGGGTGGGGACGTCAGCGCCCATCGGAACCTCCGGAAAAGTTCGCGTTTTCCTCCAGCTTCTTCACTGCGTTCTTCATCGCGGGTCCTCCATTGGCGGCATGATTCTTGCATGGTGCCAATGTGCGGCAGGCCTCCTGTGAAAAGCTCGGCCCGGGGACCCCTCGATGGGAACGCTACGGGCGGAAATAGGGGGGTCCGTTCCCGGTTTTTCACAAGGAAACTCTCAGGATTCGTTGGGGTGGGGTGCCGGAAGCCGGTTGATTCGTGCCGCGGCAGGGAAGTGACCAGCGCCTTAACATGCGTTCTGCAAGAGCGTAGCTTTGTTGGTGTTGGGACGCGTTCCGGTCCTCCGCATCCTGCAATGGGGCCGGAAGCTGACAGGAGGTAACAGCGATGACCAACATATTCAGGCGTGCCGGCGTCGACATCCCGGAGCCCTTCCGCCGTTTCCTCGAGGGGGATCTTGACGCCTGGCTGCGCGTGGAGGAATACCGCGAGGCCGGCTCCTTGGTGGTAAGGGCAGAAGCGCCGGGTATCGATCCTGACAATGACGTCGACATCACCCTCGCCGGAAGCCAGTTGCAGATAACGGTCCGCCGTGAAGAACAGCCTGAGCGCAAGGAAAAGGAAGGGTACCGCTCGGAATTCCGCTTCGGCACGTTTTCGCGGACCGTAAGCCTCCCTGCCCCGGTGAACCAGGAGGATATCCGGGCGTCGTACACCGACGGCGTTCTGGAAGTGCGCGTTCCGTTGGCCGAGGAGCACGCTGCGGGTGGCCACAAGATCCGCGTCTCCCGCGGTGCCGGATCGGGCGGTGCCGGATCGGGCGGTGCCGGAACCAGCGGCGCCGGAACCAGCGATGCCGGAACCAGCGGTGCCGGAACCGAGGGGACTGCGCGGACTATGGGGCAGGAGCCCGAAGGGCAGAGTTTTGGTGGCCCCTAGGCTCTGCTGGCCCCTGGTCCGGCGGCGGGCTCAGCCCTCGTAGTGCGTCCTCGCCGGGCCCTGGCCGAGGGAGTCAACGATCGACGTCGCAATGCTGTGCAGCTTGATGTTGCGGGTACTCGACGCTGCCTTGAGCAGGTCGAAGGCTTCCTCCTGGCTGCACCGGTTCTGGGCCATGATCACCCCGACGGCGACGTCGATGACGGTCCGGGTTTCCAGCGTGGCCTTGAGGTTGGCGGCAGCGTCGCTGTAGTGGGCGAAGCGCACGGCCAGACGCAGGGCCATGGAGGTCTGGCTGACGAAGTCCTGCGCCAGTTCCAGGACGCGGCCCTCGAAACGGCCCGGACGGTGCGAGTAAAGGTTCAGGGCAGCCTTGGTTTCGCCTTCGAGGACGAACGGGATGGCGAGGATGGAGCGGACGCCCTGCCCCAGTACCTTCTCCGCGTAGCTGTTCCAGCGGTCGTGCTTTTTGAGGTCGGTGATGTGGATGGTGACCTGGTCGCGCGACGCCGTCATGCAGGGGCCGTCGCCGAAGTCGTACTGGATTTCGTCCATGGCCTGCGCCTCGGGGCTGCTGCTCGCCACGGTTGCTGCCTTGCGGTGCCGCAGCAGGGTCACGCCGCAGAGGACTTCGTCGCCGGGTTCGGACAGGCTGCGTGCGGAAATCCGGGCAAGTTCGTGGAGGAATTCGCCCACGTCGGAGCTGGTGAGCACAAGCTCGTTGAGGTGCTCCGTGAATGAGGTTTCAGGTTTTGCGGTCGACTCGCTGGCCACGATCTTTCGGTACCGTTTCGCTCAGGTCAAGACGAACCGGCGGGCGCAGCGCAGGCGACCCCGTGGCCGGGGCGGTAGCAGCAAGCATGGTGCCGGATCGAACAACAATCCAACGGCCTTCTGCTAAACCGTACCGGGAAAATATACACCAGTTCGGCTCGCGCCATGACCGCGGTTACAGGCGCGGGCCCTAGGCTGGGGGAAAGGTGGCGGGCGGCGGAAGCCGCTCTGGCCATCGGAGCACGGCCGCCCGGGCCAGGGCCGGCCAATCAACAGGAGGAGGCCGCGGTGAGAATTGCCGTAACGGGAGGCAGTGGAAAGCTCGGACGGAACGTGGTCCGCAGGCTTGTGGCGGACGGGCATGCTGTCCTCAACCTGGACCGGACAGGCAGCCGGAGCCCACAGTTCGCCACCGTGGATCTGCGTAATTATGGGCAGGTTGCCGACGTCATCCTGGGCCTGGATGACCGGCACCAGGGCTTTGACGCGATCGTCCATCTGGGCGCCATCCCGGCTCCGGGCCTGGTGCCGGACGCCGCAACGTTCGAAAACAACATGCTCTCCACCTACAACGTGTTCCAGGCGGCCCGCAGGGCCGGCATCAAGAAAATCGTCTACGCCTCCAGCGAGACGGTGCTGGGACTGCCGTTCGACGTCGACCCTCCCTATATCCCGGTGGACGAGGAATATCCGGCCCGCCCGGAGAGCACCTACTCGCTGGTGAAGCATCTGGAGGAGCAGATGGCGATCCAGATGACGCGCTGGGACCCGGAGCTGAGTATCGTTGGCCTCCGGTTCTCCAACGTCATGGATCCGGAGGACTACGAGGAGTTTCCATCCTTTGACTCGGACGCCGCCCTGCGCAAGTGGAACCTCTGGGGCTACATCGACGCGCGAGACGGTGCCCAGGCGGTGGCACGCGCGCTGGAATACGGCGCGCCAGGGTTCGAGGCCTTCATCGTCGCCAACGAGGACACCGTCATGAGCCGCTCCAGTGCCAGCCTGGCGGAGGAGGTGTTCCCGCGGGTGAAGGTGACCAGGGAGCTGGGCGAGCACGAGACACTGCTGTCCATTGACAAGGCCAAGCGGCTCCTCGGCTACGCGCCGGAACACAGCTGGCGGAACTACCACTCCAACCGGACGACGCCCACCGAGGACTGACCACCCACCGACGCTGAGCGCGAACGAACACTTGAGGCCGGGGCTTAAGTGTGCGTTCGCGCTCAGCCGACGAAGCCGGGTTGTTAGGCGCGGGGCTGCAGGCCGGGCACGCCGTCGTCGATCCGGAAGGACGCCTTGGTGCTGACCGCCGACCCCGGCGTGTTGACGTAGTCCAGCACGCGGAAGTCAGCCGACAGGGAGTCCTTGGTGATCGTGGTCCGGACGTAGCCGCGCTGGTCGTTGTAGAACTTCAGGTGCTTGTTCCAGGCCATGGTGGGATCGGTGACGGAGCCAGTCCCGTTTCCGGTGGACGTGACGGAGGTGCACACCAGTTCCGAACCGACAACCGGTGCGTCCGGGTTCTTGTAGTCCACTTTGACGTCGTTGGCCCAGTTGCGGTGGACGTCACCGGTCAGCACGACGGCGTTGCGCACCTTCGCGTCCACCCAGCCCTGGGTGATCCGACGGCGGGAGGACGCGTAGCCGTCCCAGCCGTCCATGGACATGTCGTCGATATCGGCAGCCTGGTCGCGGTCGCGCTCGGCGAAGAACACCTGCTGGCCCAGGAGGTCCCAGCGCGCTTTGGACTTCCGGAAGCCGTCCAGCAGCCACTGCTCCTGCTGGGCTCCCGTGATGGTCCGGTCCTCGGCCAGGCGCTCCTGGACGTTTTTCCGCCAGCCGTCCCCGGCCAGCTGGTCGTCCCGGTACTGCCGCGTGTCCATCATGTGGAAGTTGGCGAGCTGGCCCCACTGCACCGTGCGGTAGATCTTCATGTCCGCGCC
The DNA here is from genome assembly GCF_042795115.1 of Arthrobacter sp. NPDC056493. NCBI lineage: Bacteria > Bacillati > Actinomycetota > Actinomycetes > Micrococcales > Micrococcaceae > Arthrobacter > Arthrobacter sp. NPDC056493. The sequence goes on from NZ_JBHTSL010000042.1 coordinate 10,496, forward strand.
CGAGGGCATGGACGGCGCGCGAAGCGGCATGTTCTCGTAGTACGCCTGGAACGCGGCAGCCCGGCGCTTCCTGAAGTTGGCCGCCGTGTCGTTCAGCTGGGCCGGGTCCGCATTCTCCGGCACCTCGTCCGCCCAGTTGTTGTCCACCTCGTGGTCGTCCCAGACCACCAGCCACGGCGCGGCGGCGTGCGCCGCCTGGAGGTCGGCGTCGGCCTTGTACTGTGCGTGGCGCTGGCGGTAGTTCTCCAGCGTCACCGTCTCCGGGCCCTCATGGTCGCGGACGTTACCGCCACCGGTCACGTAGGACCCCTTCTTGTACTCGTACTGGTAGTCGCCCAGGTGGAGGACCAGGTCCGGCTGGTCCTCGGCGAGGCGGCGGTAGGCCGTGAAGTAGCCGTGCTCGTACTGGGCGCAGCTGGCGAAGGACATGGCCAGCGTGGCTGGCGTCTCGTACCAGGCCGGGCTGGTCAGGGTGCGGCCAACAGCGCTGATGTGGCGGCCGGCGCGGAAGCGGTAGAAGTACTCGCGGCCCGGCTTCAGACCGCGGAGTTCGGCGTGCACTGAGTGGGCGCCCTCCGGTACCGCCCGCTCCACACCGCGCTGGACCACCCTGCGCATGGCGGGGTCCTCCGCCACCTCCCAGGCCACGGTGACCACGCGCGAGGGCATGCCGCCCAGTCCGTCGTCCGCGAGCGGGTTGAGGGCCAGGCGCGTCCAGATGACAAAGCCGTCGGGCCAGGGGTCACCGGACGCGACTCCGAGGGTGAAGGGGTCGGTGGGGAGGCTCGCTTCTGCTGTCCGGGGATCGGCGACGGCGGTGCCGGGCAGTGCGATAACGAGGCCGGCACCGAGGCTGCTGGTGATGAGTGTTCTGCGGGTGATGTCCATGGCCCCGAACCTAACGGGGCAGCTTGGACAGGCGAGGACGCGCGCGTGAATCGCGAGTGAACGGTAACACGCCGTCAGGCGAAGGGCCGTGCGGCAGAGGGCCGCGGCCTGGACAGGCGCGCTTACCTGGTAACTACTTGGATGGCTGGGGCACTTCGCAGGTCAGCTTCGGGTTGGCGCCCATGTAGTTCAGCGGTCCGGCGGCGATGGTGATCGCCACGGTTCCGGCCTCCGTGCAGGAGTCCGGAGAGCCGCTGAAGTAGCCCCGCTGAAACGCGGCGAACACGCCGACGATGAGCCAGATGACCACAAGCGTTCCGATGATCCTCACGGCAGCCTCCGTAGCCCCGTTGCCACTTCAATGTGTGACTAATTATCCACCGTGCCTGTCATTCCGGACAGGGCTACCGGAACGGGTCTATCGGTTCTGCCGGGCGGCCCCGGTCAGCTGGGTTCGGTGGTGTCCACCGGAGTTTCCTCGACGTCCGGGGTGTCCTCGGCGGTGGCTATCTGATCGTCGCTCGGGGCGGTGGCACCCAGGCTGCCCGTCCCCTCCTCCGGTTCGAAGGTGTTCGGTTCGCCGGCCCCCACGGCAACGCCTTTGTCCGCGTTTGGGACGCCGTCGCCGGTCTGCTGACGGTCATGGCCGGTTTCTTCAGTGCTCATGCTGTCTCCTGGGACCTAGTGGGGCTGGAAGTTTTACCGTAACAGCGGGGGATGGCATCCGTAAGGGGGCTTAGGATTTTCCGCCGCCGGACCCGGAACGGGGATAACCTTCAGTTCTAGGCAGTTTCCCTCAGCGCACAGGCGGGCTTTCAGGTGGCAGCAGAATCAGCAGGCAAGCAGAGCCGGTGGCGGGTTTTCCACGACAAGTTTGTGGTCGAAGAGCGCTACATGGAACCCGGCGCCAGGAAGGGCCTGTACGTGACGGCGATCGTCCTGGCTGCGGTAGGGGCTGGCGTCTTCTTCCTGGCTCTCGCAGGTGTTCAGGGTCATGACGGGCTGGCCAGTGCTGATGACGCGTCATGGAGGTGGCTCCTGACCACGCGCACACAGCTGCTGACTGTGGTGATGATTGTCCTGGCTGTCATCTTCGGGCCCATAGCGCTGCCCATCATCGTCCTAGTTGTCACGGTGGCATGGGGCATCCTGGCGAAGCATGCCTGGCGGCCGATTCTGCTGGCGGCGGCAATGTTGACCGGCGTGGGACTGGCGCAGCTCATCGGCAGGGCGGTCGACAGGCACCGCCCTCCGGTGGACCAGATGCTGTTCGGCGCGGACCACACCTTTTCCTTTCCGTCGGGCCACGTCCTGGGCGCGTCTGACTTCCTGCTGATAACGGCGTTCCTGATCTTTTCCCGCCGCCGGAAACCAAAGACAACGGCGATTGGTTTTGTCTGCGCCATCATCGGAGTAATCCTGGCCTCCGTCAGCCGGCTGTACCTCGGCTACCACTGGGTGAGCGATGCCGTGGCTTCCGTTGCGCTCTCGCTGGTGGTGCTCGGTGCTGTGATTGCCGTGGACACCTGGCGCACCGCCCGCGTGCCCGGCGAGCGGGTTACCGGAGAGCTGTCCAAAGCAGATTCACCGGACTGACCTCCGTGGCCTCCGAAGCCGATGTCCGCAGGATCTGCCTTGCGCTGCCGGGCGTGACCGAGCGGGCCAGCTGGAACCAGCCGGCCTGGTTCGCCAAGACCCTGATGGCCCGTATGTGGGAGACGGGCGTGCTTACGGTCAAGACCGCGGAGCGCGAGGCTTTGGCTGGAACGGATCCGGAGACGTACTTCTGGACACCGCACCATGAGCGGTCGCCGCAGTTGGTCCTGGTCCGGCTTTCAAGGGTCGACGGCGATGAACTCGCCGAGCTGCTCGAGGACTCCTTCGTGCTCGCAGGCGGCCGGCTTTAGCGGGCCGTTTTAGTCCTCCGCGCGTGCGCTGCCCTTAGGTGCCCGGACCGTCGAAGCCGACGCTGCCAAAGTCTTGGCCGTCTGATCCGGGGCCGTCCGATCCGTGGCCGTCCGATCCGTGGCCGGGGAAACCGTGGCCGGGGAAACCGGGCCCGGGAAAGCCCTGCCCAGGGAAGAAGCCCGGCCCAGGGAAGATGCCGTGTCCGCCAAACCCATGCTCCGGGAAGCCGGGGCCGCCGAGTCCGCCCTGCCCGTCCCCGCCGCCGGCGGGGCCGCTGCCCAGCAGGCTCCTGGTGAGCGTCTCGCCGTCGGCCATCAGTTCTTCCACCGCCTCGAGAAGGTGGCTGTCCGAGACAGGGGTGCCCTCCAAAGCGGCACGCACGACGGCCCGGCGGACGAGTTCGCGCGCGAACGAGGCCGTGGTTCCTTCGGTGCGGGCGGCGGCGTCCCGGACGGCGTCCGTGCTGAACGGAATCCCGCGCGCATACAGCGTCACGAGTCCGATGCGTTCGTCCAGGGCTGGCAGCGGAATGTCCACGGCAAGGTCAACGCGGCCAGGGCGCTGGGCGAGGGCCCGCTCGAGCATGTCCACGCGGTTGGTGGTGAGGACGAAGGCGACGTCGGCATCGTGGTCCAGGCCGTCCATGGCATCGAGCACCTCGAACAGCAGCGGCTGCGGCCCGTGCCCGAAGCTCCGGTCCTCGGCGATCAGGTCGCAGTCCTCAAGCACCACGATGGAAGGCTGCAGTGCCCGGGCCATGGCGGCCGCCTCGGAAATCCTGGCCAGGGAACCTCCGGACAGCAGCACCGCTGTGATGCCCGCGCTCTGGCTCAGCAGGTAGCGCACCGTATGGGTCTTGCCCGTGCCGGGTTGGCCGTACAGCAGAATGCCCCGTTTGAGGTGCTGGCCGTACTCTTTCAGCGACTCCCGGTGCTCGGCGATGCCAAGGGCGTGATCGGCCACCTTCTGGAGCAGCCCTTGCGGCAGGATGACGTCGGTGGCTGTGAGTTCGGGCCGCGCGTGGAACGTCACGCCGCCGCTGCTGGGACCGTACTCGCCCATGACCAGGGAAATGACCTGGCCTTTCAGGATGCTGCCGCGCTGCATTCGCCTGCCGAACTCCGCCAGGAAGTCCGCCGCGTTGTTCGCGTCTGCAGCCAGGACCTCGAGGCACGCCGTTTGCCGCCCGTAGCGCGGGGCCGCGTCACGCTGCAGGACCGCAACAGGGCCGCCCGCGTGCCGGAACAGCCACAGACCCAGCGCCACGGCCTGCCGCTGTTCGTCAGGGCCCACGGCAAGGTTGATGTAATCAGGCTGGGACAACGGGAACTGCGGGAAAAACTGCGACTGCTGCAGCATGTCGCTCAGCGACTGGTGGTGGCGCTGGTCGCCGCCGCCGATGCCCACCAGCCGGAACTCCGGATCCTCGCCGGCGAGTTCGGCCATCAGGATGTCGGCGTCCACGAAACGGTGCGCCGGCACCTCTTCCACCACCACCGCGAGTGATTCGGCCGGCACCGCCAGATGCTCGGTGATGGTCGTGAGCAGCTGCGTGCCGGCCTTGACGCGGTGCTGGCCGGACTGCGCGATCTCCACCAGCTGCGCGAAATCGTCGATGAACTTCCCCAATTTTTCATCCATGCCGCAGACCCTACCAGCGGTGGTCAAGGGGCCCTCGTCAGCGGCCCCGGCGTGTGCCATTCTGGGAGGTACCGCAGTCCGGAGGTGCCGCAGCCCGCCAGGCCTGCCGGAGGACTCGAGCCATCGAAGGAGAAGGCCATGTTTGCGCCCAAGGGTTCGTTTTCCAGCTTCAGCGTCGACGACGTGGCGCGCGCCAGGGACTTCTACGGGCAGACGCTGGGCCTGGCCGTGTCCGACGGTGCGATGGGCACGCTGGAGCTGTCCATGCCCGAGGGGCACACGATTTTTGTCTACCCCAAAGACAACCACGAGCCGGCCACGTTCACCGTCCTGAACCTGGTGGTGGACGACGTCGAGGCTGCCGTTGATGAGCTCAACGCGGCAGGCGTCCAGACCAGGATCTACGACGATCCCAACCTGCCTACGGACGAAAAAGGAATAGCCCGGGGGATGGGCCCGGACATCGCCTGGTTCAAGGACCCGGCCGGCAACGTGATTTCCGTGATCAACCCGGGCAGCGCAGCACCCGGGGAGTAGAATTCGGCAATCTGAAGTTTCGGCCCACCGGCCGCTGACAACATCACAGAGGTCCAGCGATGCATCGTTCCGCCAAAGAATTGGCCGCCATGGTTCCGACGGGATTCACCCTGGGGGTGGCTATGGCCGCGTTTCAGATTGAAGGGGCGCTCGACGAGGACGGCCGCGGACCTGCCGGCTGGGACGTCTTCGCGGCGCGGCCCGGGACCATTGTTGACGGCCACAGCCCCGCGGTGGCGTGCGACCACTACCACCGCATGCCCCAGGACGTGGCCCTGATGAAGGAACTGGGCATCGATTCCTACCGGTTCTCGCTGGCGTGGCCCCGGATCCAGCCGGACGGGCGCGGAGCGGTGAACCGGGCCGGACTGGACTTCTACGACCGCCTGCTGGATGAACTGCTGGCCAATGGGATTTCGCCTATGGTCACGCTCTACCACTGGGACACGCCGCTGGCTCTCGAAGAGGACGGCGGCTGGCTCAACCGGGACACCGCCTACCGGTTGGGGGAGTTCGCCGCCATCGCCGCGGCCGCGTATGGCGACCGGGTGGCGCGCTGGGTAACCATCAACGAACCCGCCACCGTGACCACCAACGGCTACGCCCTTGGCATCCACTCCCCGGGGAAGGCCGACTTTGCCAACGGCCTGCCCACCGTGCACCACCAGCTGCTGGGCCATGGCCTTGCCCTGCAGGCTCTGCGGACCGCCAAGGTGCCCGGCGAAATCGGCATGACCAACGTGTACTCGCCCGTGGTGCCCCACTCAGGCAACCCCCTCGACTGGATGAGCGCTGGAGCGATGGACATTGCGCAGAACCGGCTTTACGCGGACCCCGTGCTCACCGGGAAATATCCGGACCTCATTCGCCTCGGGAAGTTCTTCTCGTCCTTCGACCACCCCGACGAGGACATGGCCATCATCTCCCAGCCGCTGGACTTCTACGGGCTCAACTACTACATGCCCACCCGCGTGGCTGCCGGCGGCGGTGACAGCCCCGTTCCGGCGGCCATGGCTGAGGCGATGGGGGATGACCTCAGGGACGCCACGCCCGGAGCCCCGCTGCACATTGAGCCGTGGCCGGACACCGAAACCACTGCCTACGGGTGGCCCGTGAAGCCCGAGTATATGGCCGTGGCGCTTAAGGAAATGGCCGAGCGGTACCCGAATCTTCCGCCGGTGATCATCACGGAGGGCGGGGCGAGCTTTGTCGACGTCATAGTCCGGGACAAGTCGACGAAGCGGGTCTTTGTTCCCGATGAGCGGCGGCTCAGGTACCTTTCGGACCACATTGAAACGGCCCTTCGGGTCACGGCCCCCGGCGGCGCGGCCGAGAAGATCGACCTGCGCGGCTATTACGTCTGGACTTTCATGGACAACTTCGAGTGGTCCGGCGGCTACAAGCAGCCGTTCGGCCTGGTGCACGTGGATTTCGAGACGCAAGTGCGCACGCCGAAGGCCTCCTTCTACTGGTTCCAGGAACTGCAGGAAGAACGGAAGCTGGCAGCCTCGGCGGATGCCGCCGTCGCCGCAGCGGCAGCGGGGCCGGACGGCCCGCTGACGGACGCAGGGATGTCCGACGGCGGCATGTCCGACGGCGGTCCGGTCACCTAGGGCGGCAGTTAGGTTCCCGGGGGCAGCCCAGGCCCCTAAAGCAGTTCGAGCTCCCGGAGCTGGCGGGCTATGCCCGCGCCGTCGGGCGAGTAGATCCAGGGCACCGTCGAGGCGCTGTGGTCGCCGTCTTCGGAGTGGCCGCCGGCGAAGACGGCCTCACTGACGGACAGCTGCCGGATGGCGATGGCCGCGACCTTGTCCGCGTTGTGCTGCGTGAACTGCGAGTAGATCTGCTCGTCGTGCTGGCCGTTGTCGCCAATCAGCAGCCAGCGCACGTGCGGGAATTCCGCAGCCAGCCTTTCAAGGTTGCGGCGCTTGTGTTCCTGGCCGCTGCGGAACCAGCGGTCCTGTGTCAGCCCCCAGTCCGTCAGCAGCAGCGGTCCGGCCGGATACATGTTCCGGGTCAGGAACCGTGCCAGGGTGGGGGCTGCGTTCCAGGGGCCCGTAGAAAGATAGATGACCGGCGCGTCGGGATGCTCGACGGTGAGCCGGTCCAGCAGCACTGCCATGCCCGGGGTGGCCATCCTGGCCCGCTCACTCAGCACAAACGTGTTCCAGAGCGCCAGGAACGGCCGGGGCAGTGCCGTGACCATGACGGTGTCGTCGATGTCGGAGACGATGCCGAACTTTGTGTCCGGGGCGATGACAAAAATGCTGGCTTCCACCGCTTCGGTGCCCGCGGAGCGGAGGACGGCGGTGTGCCGGCCCGGGGGGAGGGACACCGGGATATCGATGTCCACCAGCCCGCCGCGGTCGGCCTTGACCTTCGTCACTGTTCCGCCGATCTCGATCTCCAAGTCGGAGCCGGGAATGGGAACGCTGGTGAAGGCGCGCCAGCCGCGCACATTCTCGGTGCCGTTCCGGGCGGCATGATCGGCGCGGCTGCCGGGCACGGGCTTGCTGGCCAGGACCACACGGCCCAGGACCCGGACCCACTCTGTGGACCCGTAGCCCTGGTAGGCGATGGTCTTGGGTTCGAACTTCCAGCGCCGGGCGACCTTCAGTCGCGCCGTGTTGATCGCATCCGAGAGCCGGTGGGCCAGCCGGAAGACGCGCGTCCCTGACAAACTCGTCCCCGACAACGGTGATTCCTGTGACGCCATGTCCATGCCTTCACTCTGCCACAGGGCAGCAGCCCACGGGCTGCCCGCCTGCGCTCTGTTACTCGCCGCCGTCTCCCAGCATGCCGCGCAGGGTGGCGGCATTACGCACGGCGTTGCCGCCACCGTCGTTGTTGAAATACGCGAACACTTCCCGTGCCGAACTGCGCCACTCCCGGATCCTGTCCGCCCACCAGCCCAGTTCCCCGTCCGAGTAGGAGCCGCCGTAAAGGTACTGGTGGTCGGGCCCGTGCAGCCTGACGTAGACGAACGGGGCGGTGGCCTGCAGGTTGCAGGGCAGATTGGCGCCGCTCATGACGGTATATGCGGCCCGGTGACGTTCCAGCAGGCTGTACACCTCCGGCTGCTCCCAGCTCGGATGCCGGAACTCCACGGCCACCCGGACCCACTCGGGCATGGCGCCGAGGAAATAGTCCAGACGGGCGTCATCCCTCGCCATGCCGGGCGGCAGCTGGACCAGCAGCACCGCGCGCTTGTCGCCGAGCTCGTGCCAGCACCGCGAGATCCGTTCGATCCAGACTTCCGGGCCGTACAGCTTCTTGGCGTGGGTGAGCCCGCGCGGGGCTTTGACGGACAGGGCAAAACCGGGCGGCAGCCTGGTCCGCCAGCCGGCGAACGTGGTGTCCCGCGGCCAGCGGTAGAAGCTGGCGTTCAGCTCCACCGTGCTGAAGCGTGCCACGTAGCGCTGCAGCCTGTCCCTAGTGGGAAGCCCGGGCGGGTACAGCACATTTTCCCAGTGGTCGTAGCTCCAACCGGACGTGCCGATGTGGATGTTCACCCGACTATCCACAAAGGGCTCCACTTCCGCCCGTCGCGCCGGCAACGCCGGGTGGCTGGGCAGCTGATTGGGTAATGCCGACTGGGCAATGCCCACTGGTCAAGTCTCCGGCGGCCGCTCCGCCCAACTTCAGGCTACACCCGGCCACCCCTCGTGCAGCGGGTCCTGCTGTGGCACTGTAAGGGCATGGTACGCATCGAGGATTATGCGGTGGTCGGGGATCTGCACACGGCGGCCCTGGTCAGCACTGAAGGGTCGATTGACTGGCTGTGCCTGCCGCGGTTCGATTCGCCGGCCTGCTTCAATGCACTCCTCGACACCCCCGAAGCGGGCCGCTGGCTCCTGGCCCCGGCAGCCGGGGGCGGCTGCACGCGCCGCCGCTACCGCCGGCACACCCTCATCCTGGAAACGGAGTGGGAAACCGACGACGGCGCCGTCCGGGTCATTGATTTCATGCCGCCCCGCGACGAGGTGGCGGACATTGTGCGGATCGTCGTGGGGCTGCACGGACACGTCCGGATGAGAAGCGAACTCGCCCTGCGCTTCGACTACGGCCACATCATGCCCTGGGTGCGCCGGGATAGCCACGGCCTCCACGCCATCGCCGGACCGGACTCTGCCTACCTGGTGACCACCGCCCCGCTGCGCGGCGAACGCATGCACACCGTCAGCGACTTCACCGTGAAGGCCGGCGAACGGGTGCCGTTCGTGCTGACGTGGGCGCCCAGCCATGTCCGCAGGCCCCGGTCCGTGGACGCCGAGGAAGTCCTCGATTCCACCGAACGGTTCTGGCAGGAATGGACGGATAAATGCAAGGTGTCCGGGCCGTATAAGGATGCTGTCCAGCGCTCGCTGATCACGCTCAAAGCCCTTACCTACGCGCCCACCGGAGGGATCGTTGCGGCCGTGACCACGTCGCTGCCGGAGCAGCTGGGCGGTCCGCGGAACTGGGACTACCGCTTCTGCTGGCTCCGCGACGCCACCCTGACGTTGCAGGCACTGCTCGCCGCCGGCTACACCTCCGAGGCGGCGGCCTGGCGTGACTGGCTGCTGCGGGCCGTGGCAGGGGACCCGGCCGACCTGCAGATCATGTACGGAATCCACGGCGAACGCAGGCTGCCGGAGCTGGAACTGCCCTGGCTGGCCGGCTACGAGAATTCGGCGCCGGTCAGGGTGGGCAACGCAGCCGCCGGCCAGTTGCAGTTGGATGTGTGGGGTGAGGTGCTGGACTGCCTTGCCCTGACCCGCAACTCGTTGCTGAAGCACACGGACGAGGCCTGGGACGTCCAGGTGGCGCTGATGGAATACCTCGAAGGTGCCTGGGACCAGCCGGATAACGGGCTGTGGGAGATGCGCGGCCCGCGCCGCCATTTCACCCACTCCAAGGTGATGGCATGGGTGGCGGCGGACCGGATGGTCAAAGGCGTGCGGGATTCGGGGCTTCCGGGTCCCGCTGACCGGTGGGAAGCGCTCCGCGACACCATCCACGCCGAGGTCATGGCCAACGGATTCGACGCAGGCCGGAACACCTTCACGCAAAGCTATGGCCGGCCCGAGCTCGATGCCAGCCTGCTCCTGATTCCCCGCGTGGGCTTCCTGCCGCCGGACGATCCACGGGTCATCGGCACAATCGACGCCATCCAGCGTGAGCTGACCGAGGACGGGTTCGTGCTCCGCTACCGGCCCCAGGTGAGCGACGACGGACTGCCGGGGGGAGAGGGCGTGTTCCTCGCCTGTTCCTTCTGGCTCGTGGAGGCGCTGCTCGGGGCAGGCCGGCGCAGGGAGGCCACGGAACTGTTCGAGCGGTTGCTTTCGCTGCGCAACGACGTCGGCCTGCTGAGCGAGGAATGGGGTGTCCAGAGCGGTCGGCACCTGGGGAACACGCCGCAGGCCTTCAGCCACTTCGCGCTGGTGACCAGCGCCCTGGAACTGAACCAGCGCAGGCCCCGTCGAAGCGACAAACCGCTCCGCTCGAAGGCCGCTACCGGGTGAGCGGGACGATCGGTGGAGCAGAAGGAGAGGCAATAATGTCTGGGCGGCGCAGGGATAAAGGTGTCCTGTTCGATGTTGACGGGACGCTGATCGACTCCGCCTACATCCACACGCTCGCCTGGTGGCAGGCGTTCCGCCAGTCGGGTTTCGACGTGCCCATGGCCCGGATCCACCGCTGTGTGGGGATGGGCGGGGCGCGCCTGGTGGACAATCTGCTGCCGGAGTCCCGGGACAAGGAAGTTGACGAGGCCATACTGTCGGCCCATTCCGGGGTTTTCGGCACCTACTGGCCGTCGCTTCGGGCCCTCGACGGCGCCCGGGACCTGCTGGCCGCATGCAGCCAGAGCGGTTTGGCGGTGGCGCTGGCCTCGTCCGCGAGGGAGCAGGATCTCAAGGCGCTGCGGTCGGCCCTGTCGGCGGATGACTTCATCGACGCCGCAACGAGCTCCAACGATGCGGAGAACAGCAAGCCCGAGCCGGACATCCTGATTGCGGCGCTGGAGGCCGTGGGAGTTCAGGCCTCCGAAGCGGTCTATGTGGGGGATGCGGTGTGGGACGTTATGGCCGCCAGCAGGCTCGGCATGCCCACCATCGCCTTCACGTGCGGCGGCACCAGCGAGGCAGAATTGCGCGATGCAGGGGCAGTTGAGGTCTACGACGGTCCACGCCAGCTGCTGGAGAACCTGGGCCGCAGCGCGATCGGAAAGCTGCTCGAGGGCTAGGCTCAGGCTTCGGCCGTGTCCACCCTGGATCCGCTGTTCGTAAACCCGCCGCCCTCGGGCTCGTCGGCGTAGGCGCCCTTGTTCCACGACACCGCAACCGCAACGGAGCCGTCGTCGTTCCTGACCACGTCGGTGAGCACTTCCGAAACCGCCGCCCCCATGGCGAGGATCTTCGCGCGGTAGGTGGTCACCAGCTCCTCGAGGCTGGCCTCAGTCCATTCGCCTGGACGCATGCGCGTGGAGATTTCCACCGGTTCGGGCTGGTAGAGCGACATGATGGACGCCTTTCCTAGGGGGCAGGATCAGTTCCTACGCTAGGAGCGTTTTCCGGCCTAAACAAGAGAAAGGCAAGGATGCTTACTTTCCCGTCTTGAATTCCGAAAAATTGATAAGCATACTGATCTTCACATTGGAGCCCGGGCACGTTACGGTCGAAAGAACGTGACGTGCAGCGACAGGACGGCATCCCGTCACCTGATCTCTATGGACACTGAAGTTTAGAGACGCCGGGCTTTAGCAGCGGGGTCCGGGACGGCGGCTGGCGGGCGACTCACCCGTCAGCCGCTTTCCGTTAAGCGGTCCAAGTCAGGCCCTCAGGCTGCCGCATCCACCACGCAGAAGCGGTTTCCGTCCGGGTCTTCCAGCACGATGAAATCCGGGTCATCCGGATAAGAATCCCAGTCCACGCGGGATGCCCCCAGATCGACGAGGCGCTCCACCTCGGCGGCCTGGTCATCGGCGTAGAGATCGAGGTGAAGGCGCGGATGGGACTGCACGGGGGTCTCGCTGAGCATGAGGGCGAGGCGGGCGCCGTCGCCTTTTTGCGGGACCAGTACCACCCACGTTTCGTCGCCGTCCTCCCGCGGGATGTAGCCGAGCGCGTCGCACCAGAAAGCGGTGGCGCGGGCGACGTCGTTGACACCAAGGACTGTCGTTCCGATCGTCAGCATGCCCCCCATGCTTCCCTGCGCCCACTTTCGATGCAAGGGGTGGTCGCGTTGGCCGGGTGAGTGGCATTCGACGCGAAATCGCCGGAAACGTGCGAGATCGCCGGAAGCTCCCTGTGTGTCAGGCTTCCGGCGATCTCGGCGTCGGGCGGTCCGGGAAGGGTCTACGTCAGGCGGACCTGGCGGTTCATGTCCTTGTACAGCAGGTAGCGGAACTCGCCGGGACCGCCGGCGTAGCAGGCCTGCGGGCAGAAGGCGCGCAGCCACATGAAGTCGCCGGCCTCCACCTCCACCCAGTCGTTGTTGAGCAGGTACATGGCCTTGCCCTCCAGGACGTACAGGCCGTGCTCCATGACGTGGGTCTCCGGGAACGGGATCACGCCGCCCGGCTGGAACGTCACAATGTTCACCTGCATGTCGTGGGCCAGGTCGCTGGAATCCGTGAAGCGGGTGGTCTTCCAGGCGCCGTTGGTATCCGGCATCGCGGTGGGTTCCACCTCGGCATCACTGGTGACGAAGGACTTTGCCTCGTAACCCTCAAGCCGCTCGTAGGCCTTGCGGATCCATTGGAAGGAGACGACGTCGTCGGAGACGTTCTCCAGGCCCCAGGTGGCGCCGGCGGCCAGGTAGGCGTAGCCGCCTTCCTCAAGCTGGTGCAGTTCGCCGTCGAGCGTCAGGTTGACCTTGCCTTTGGTGACAAAGATAACGCCCTCAACGCCGGGTTCAAACTCGGCCTTTGGAGCGCCGCCGCCGGGGCCGATCTCCACGATCAGCTGCGAGAACGTGGTGGCAAAGCCGGCGATGGGGCGGGCAATGATCCAGGAGCGGGTGTTGGAGAAGCCAGGCAGGTTGCTGGTCACGATGTCGGTCATGACGCCCCTGGGGATGACCGTGTAGGCCTCCGTGACGATGGCCCGTTCCGTGGTCAGGTGGGTCTGCGGCGGCAGGCCGCCCTGGGGGGAGTAGTACTTGCCCATCATTGGATCCTTACTTTGAAGTGGTCTGGGCCAGCCGTGGGTGGGCCAGCCCGGTGAGTTTTGGGATTGCGACGCCGGCAAGCGCCAGCACCTCGTCGGCACCCACCGCGCCGCACTGGACGCCGCGCAGCACGAACGCGGCAAGCGCACGGGCCGTGGCCGGTTCGTCCATCACACCGCCCTCCGTCTGCTCCACATAGTTCCGCAGCCGGGCCGCCGCAGCCGGCAGGCCCTGGCGGTAGAAGGCATACGTTGCCGCGAAACGGCTGGGCAGCTGGGCCGGGTGCAGGTCCCAGCCCTGGTAGAAGCCGCGCTCCAGGGACCGCCGCACCAGGCGGCCGTGCAGCTGCCATGCGTTTTCCACGTTGTCGCCCACCGGGATGATGTTGGTGGAGCCGTCCGACAGCCTGATGCCGGTCCCGGCTACCGCCAGTTGCATGACCTCCTTGGCGAAGTCGGCCACCGGGTGCTCCATGGACTGGTATTCCGCCGAGATCTGCAGGGAGGCGGAGTAGTCGTACGTGCCGTAGTGCAGGCCGCTGATTCGTCCGGGAACGGCATGCGGCAGGCGTGCCACCGGGGACGTCCCCTCCGGGCCGAGGATGAGCTGCGGCGTCTCCACCTGCACCTCGAACCGGAGCCGGCCGGCCGGAAGTGAGTGGATCTCCTCAAGGCGCGAGACCGCGTAGTCCATCGCCTGCACCTGCGCCACGGTGGTGACCTTGGGCAGCGTCAGAATCAGGCCCTCCGGGAGTTCGCCCGCCGCGGCCAGGCCGGAGACGAACAGGTCCAGGGTGCGCAGCCCGCGGGCGCGGGTGGCGGCCTCGAAGCACTTGAACCGGATCCCGATGAACGGCGGCGCGGAGCCGGCCGAGACTGCGGCGGCCACGGTGGCAGCCGCTGCAACGGCGGCGGCGTCCTCCGCGTCGTCGCCACGGTCTCCGAACCCGTCCTCGAAGTCGAGCCGGAGGTCCTCGATCGGCTCGCTGCCCAGCTTCGTCTCCACCCGGGAGGCGACTGCCTCGGCGAGCTCGGCGTCCTGTCCCAGCAGCGAACCGAGCCGGGCCGGCCCGCCGTGGGCCGCCGCCGTCGCCAGCGCCTGGGTTCCCCAGTCTGCGGCGAGCGACGGCGTGAAACGGTCCGCGGGGACGTAGACGGTGTGGACGGGCTGGCGTGAGCCGTCGTCGCCCGGGTAGTTCTGCTCGAGTAACCGGTCGGTGTCCGCCAACTGCCCGTCGATCCGGGCCAGGTCCGCCGCGGTCAGCGAGGTTTCGGGTACCGCCATGCCTCAGCCCACCAGTTCGTAGGCCGGGGTGGTGAGGAAGTCCGTGTAGTCCTCGGAGAGGCAGATGTCGCCGATCAGGGCGCTGGCGGGCTGGTAGTAGCGCGCGAACGCCTCCTCGCCCACCTCGCCGCGCAGCTTCTCCGTTTCCTCGGCAAGGATGCGGGTGACCAGCTCGCGGGTGACCTTGTTGCCGGTGTCCGCGAGGACCACCTCGTTGCGGATCTGCTGCCAGACCTGCGAACGGGAGATCTCCGCCGTCGCGGCATCCTCCATCAGGTTGTGGATGGCCACCGCGCCGTTCCCGGAGATCCAGACGGCGGTGTAGGCCACGGCGACATAGAGGTTCAGGCGCAGGCCGGCCTCCGTGACCTGGCCTTCCGCGGAGGCGATGTCCAGCAGCTGGCCGGCCGTGACCGAAACCTCGGGGCGCTGCTTGTCCAGCTGATTCGGCTTGGCCCCGAGCACGGAGTCGAACACCTCCTGGCAGACGGGCACCAGGTCCGGGTGCGCCACCCACGAGCCGTCGAAGCCGTCGTTCGCCTCGCGGGTCTTGTCCGCGCGGACCTTCTCGAAGGCCTGCGCGGTGACCTCTGGTTCACGCCGGTTGGGGATGACCGCGGCCATGCCGCCCATGGCGAAGGCACCGCGGTGGTGGCAGGTCTTCACGAGCAGTTCCGTGTAGGCCCGCATGAAGGGTGCCGTCATGGCCACGGTGGCGCGGTCCGGCAGCACGAAGCTGGCACCGGCGTCGCGGAAGTACTTGATGATGCTGAACAGGTAGTCCCAGCGGCCGGCGTTCAGGCCGGAGGCGTGGTCCCGCAGTTCGTAGAGGATCTCGTCCATCTCGAACGCTGCCGGGATGGTTTCGATCAGGACGGTGGCGCGGATGGTGCCCTGGCCGAGGCCGAGGAAGTCCTGGGCATAGACGAACACGTCGTTCCACAGCCGTGCCTCGAGATGGCTCTCCATCTTCGGCAGGTAGTAGTACGGGCCGTGGCCGTTGAGCACCAGCTGCTTGGCGATGTGGAAAAAGTGCAGGCCAAAGTCCACCAGGGCGCCGACGGCAGGTTCGCCGTCGAGCAGCAGGTGCCGCTCTTCCATGTGCCAGCCGCGGGGCCGGGCCACCACGACGGCCAGCGGCGCGTCGGTGCGGAGCCGGTATTCCTTGCCCTCTGGGGAGGTGTAGGCCAGCGTCCCGGTGGCGGCATCGCGGAGGTTGAGGATCGCGTCGATGACGTTGCCCCACGTGGGCGTGCTGGCGTCCTCGAGGTCGGCGAGCCACACCTTGGCGCCGGAGTTCAGTGCGTTGATGGCCATCTTGGCCGGCGATGCCGGGCCGGTCATCTCAACCCGGCGGTCCTGCAGGGCCGCCGGTGCCGGCGCAACCTTCCAGTCGCCGTCGCGCACGTTCTTGGTTTCCGGCAGGAAATCCAGGTTGCCGGTCCGGGCCACCTGCTCACGCTTGGCCTTGCGGGCCGTGAGCAGCTCGCCGCGCCGGCCGGCGAAGCGCTTGTGGAGCTCCTCCACGAACGCGAGGGCCTTCGGGGTGAGAATTTCCTCCGCACGCTCGATCGGCCGGGGGTCTGTGACTGTGATAGCCATTGTGGGTCCTTTCCAGGGCTGATTCAGGCGTTGGCGAGAGCTGCGTCCGCGGTCGCGGCAACAGCGGCGGGTGCTGCGTGTGCGGTCCGGACCCCCGCTGCCGCATGGGCTGCGTTTGCGACCGCAGTGGCGACGTCGGCGGCCACGTGGGGATCGAAGACGCTGGGGATAATGTAGCTCGCATTCAGCTCGTCGTCAGCAACCCGGTTGGCGATCGCCTCGGCAGCGGCCACCAGCATCTCCGGTGTGATGTCCGATGCCCCGGCGTCCAGCAGCCCGCGGAAGAAGCCGGGGAAGGCCAGGACGTTGTTGATCTGGTTCGGGAAGTCGCTGCGGCCGGTGGCCACGACGGCGGCGTGCTTGGAGGCCACCGTCGGGTCGATTTCCGGCGTGGGGTTGGCCATGGCGAAGACGATGGCGTCCTTGGCCATCGAGGCGACCTGTTCCTCGCCGATGACGTGCGGGGCGCTGACGCCGATGAACACGTCGGCGCCGTTGAGGGCCTCGTGCAGCGTGCCGGAGAAGCCTTCTTCGTTGGTGTTCGCGGCAATCCAGGAACGGTGCTCGTCGTCGTACTGCTCACCCGAGTGGATGGCGCCGGAGCGGCCGGCGGCGATGATGTGCTGCGCGCCCTGGGCCTTGAGGAGCTGGATGATCGCTGAGCCCGCGGCGCCGACGCCGGAGACCACGATCCGGACGTCCGCGAGCTTCTTGCCCACGACGCGCAGGGCGTTGACCAGGGCGGCCAGCGTTACGATGGCGGTGCCGTGCTGGTCGTCGTGGAAGACCGGGATGTCCAGTTCCTCGCGGAGCCGGTTTTCGATTTCGAAGCAGCGCGGGGCCGCGATGTCCTCAAGGTTAATGCCGCCGTACACGGGGGCCAATGCCTTGGCGATCATGATGATTTCCTCGGTGTCCTGGGTGTCCAGGCAGACCGGCCAGGCGTCCACGTTGGCGAACTGCTTGAACAGGGCCGCCTTGCCTTCCATGACGGGCAGGGCAGCTGCGGGGCCGATGTTGCCGAGGCCCAGGACGGCTGAACCGTCGGTAAGGACGGCGATGGTGTTGCGCTTGACCGTCAGGTTCCGGGCGGCGTCGGGGTTTTCGGCGATGGCAAGGCAGACGCGGGCGACGCCGGGCGTGTAGGCGCGGGAGAGGTCGTCGCGGTTGCGCAGCGCCACCTTCGGGACGACCTCAAGCTTGCCGCCGAGGTGCATCAGGAAGGTGCGGTCCGAGACGTTGCGAACGGTGACGCCGTCGAGCGCGTTGAGCGCGTCCTTCACGCGGTTGGCGTGGTCGTCGTCGGTGGTGTTGCAGGTGACGTCGACAACCAGCGTCTCGTGGTGGGACTCGGTGACGTCCAGCGCGGTGATCGCCGCTCCGGCCGCACCGACGGCTGCCGCGAGTTCGCTGGTGGCACTGAAGCTCGACGGGGCCTCCACGCGCAGGGTGATTGAGTTTCCGGGGCTCGGGTTCGCCATTGAATGTCCTCCTGATTGGGCCCATCGCAGGGGTGGGCTCTTCGGCTGAATGTTTTCGTATTATGGATATTATTATCTACTTTATGGAAATACAAGCCCTTGTTGCTTTCATCGACGCGGCCCGGCGCTGTGCTGTATCTTTGGCTGTCTAAGCAACTTTTTTCACGATGCGGATAAGAGTTGTCGTATTCGAGGCAACAGGAGAGTGCTACATGGCTGAGAAGGCCTCCGGAGGCGTGCAGTCAGTTGAGCGCGTCTTTGAACTTTTGGAACTGATCACCGACGCCGGCGGCGACGTGACGCTCAGCGAGCTCTCCTCCTCCACTGACCTGCCCCTGCCCACGATCCACCGGCTGCTGCGCACGCTCGTGGCGCTGGGGTACATCCGCCAGCTGCCCAACCGCCGCTACGCCCTCGGCCCGCGGCTGATCCGCCTGGGTGAAGGCGCCAACAAGCAGCTCGGTGCCCTGGCCCGGCCGCAGCTGAAGTCTCTCGTGGACCGGCTGGGGGAGACCTCCAACATGGCCGTGCTGGACTCGGACATGGTCATCTACGTGGCCCAGGTGCCCTCGCTGCACTCGATGCGCATGTTCACCGAAGTTGGCCGCCGCGCCCACACCCACGACACCGGCGTGGGCAAGGCCATCCTGGCGCAGCTCGACGACGAGGTGGTGCGCGGCATCGTGACCCGCACCGGCATGCCCACACCCACGGCCAAGAGCATCGGCGACTTCGACTCCCTGATCGCAGACCTGAACCGGATCCGGGAACGCGGCTACTCGATCGACGAGGAGGAGCAGGAGCTCGGCGTGCGCTGCTTCGCGATGGCCGTGCCCAACGCGCCCACGCCCACCGCCATCTCCGTCTCCGGGCCCGTCTCCCGTGTGGACCAGGCCTTCGCCGACCGCGCCGTCCCGCTCCTCCGCCAAGCAGCCCAGGCCATCTCGGACGAGCTCAACCAAAACTGACTTCCCGCCGTCGTTCTCTTGGCGCGAACTGGCAGCTAATGACCTCAAAAGTCACGTTTGGGGTCATTAGCTGCCAGTTCGCACTCGGTTGGTTGGAGCGCGAACGTACACTTGTGGCCCCGTTTCTCTGCAGAAACGGGGCCTTAAGTGTTCGCTCGCGCTTGCTGGGTCCTTAGTGGTCCGAGTTGGATGCCGCCTGGATGGGGACTTCCTTGCCGTCGCAGTCGATCAGCTTCCCGCCTTCGAAGCGGTCGCCGTCGGCCAGGCATTTCAGTTCCTCCTCCTTGACGACCCGCCCGGTGCCGGCCACGAACACGGACTGGTTCTCAGAGTTGCCGGCCTTGAGGTGGTTGAAGAGCAGGTTCAGCAGGATGGCCATGACCGCTGCCGAGCTGATGCCGGAGTGGAAGATGGTGCTGAACCAGGACGGGAACTGGTCGTAGAACGCCGGTGCCGCGATCGGGATCATGCCGAAGCCGATGGACGCGGCCACGATGATCAGGTTCATGTTGTTGCGGTATTCCACCTTGGAGAGTGTCCGGATGCCGCTGGCGGCAACAGTTCCAAAGAGTACGACGCCGGCACCGCCCAGGACGGGCGTCGGCACCGCCGCCACCACCCGGCCAAGGACCGGAAGCAGGCCGAGGATGACGAGGATGAGGCCGCCGGCGCTGACGACGAAGCGGCTCTTGACGCCCGTGATGGCCACAAGGCCCACGTTCTGGGCAAAGGCACTCTGGGTGAATGAGTTGAACAGCGGCGAGATGGCGCTTGAGAGCATGTCAGCCCGCAGGCCGTCGCCGATCCGCTTGGAGTCGACCTTGGTGCCCACGATCTCGCCCACGGCAATGATGTCGGCGGAGGTCTCGGTGAGCGTCACCAGGATGACGATCAGCATGGAGATGATCGCAGCGATCTCAAACGTGGGCGGTCCGAAGGCGAACGGAGTGGGGAACGCGACGATCTCGCCGGTGCCCACCTTGGAGAAGTCAGCCATGCCGAAGGCGAAGGCGATGCCGGTCCCAAGGACCATCGCGAGCAGGATGGACAGCCGGGAGATGGCGGCGTTGCCCACCTTGCTCAGCAGCAGGACGATGGCCATGGTGGCGGCCGCCAGTCCGATGTTGGCCATGCTGCCGTAATTGGGGGCCGCCTTGTTGCCGCCCATGGCCCAGTTGGCGGCCACCGGCATCAGCGTGAGGCCGATGGTGGTGATCACCGTGCCCGTGACAACCGGCGGGAAGAACTTGATGATCTTTGAGAACAGCGGAGTGATGAGCAGGCCGATCAGGGATGCCGCGATCACCGAGCCGAAGACCGCCTGGATTCCGCCGCCGCCGTGGACAATCGCCACCATCGTGGAGACGCCGGCGAAGGAGACGCCCTGGACAAGCGGGAGTTGGGAGCCGAAGAAGCGGATGCCGACGGTCTGGAGGATGGTGGCGAGGCCGCCGACGAAGAGGCAGGCGGCGATCAGGAGGCCGATGTCCTGCGACGACATGCCGGCCGCGGCGCCGATGATCAGGGGCGGGGCGATGATGCCGCCATACATGGTGAGGACGTGCTGGAATCCGTAGGCGAAAGTGCTGCCGAGGGAGAGGCGCTGATCTTCCGGGCGGGTTGCCGCTGGGCGGCTTTTCTTGGTGATGTTCATGGCAGACTTTCTTGGTTCATGGCAGACGCCTTCGTCTGGCTAACAATGTCTGGCTAACAATTTGGGTCTTGTAGACGCCTCGGGCCGGGGCCGGTTGTTGACCCCCGGGGCTTGGAGTTTTTGTCCACTTATTGGGGGCTTAGGGACGTTTAAGTCGCGATACATGGACAAAAACTCTGTGGTGGTGCTGTTGTGGGTGCCGGCGGGCCCGCGGGCGGTGGCGTCCGCGGGCCGGCCGGGCCTTATCGGCTGGGGTTTAGCAGAAGCCGGCGATACCCGACCAGGCGGCGTCGGCTGCTTCGGCGTCGTCGCGCAGGACGGTGGCCTCAATGAGTCCGTACGGGCGGTCGGCCGCGTAGAAGACCTCGTTGGGGTTGTCGAGCCCGAACGGCGAGAGGTCCACGAGGAAGTGGTGCTTGTTGGGCATCGAGAACTTGATTTCCTCGATCTCGCTGTGCGCTTCCAGCACCTTTGCGCCCATGTCGAACAGGGTCTGCTGGAGGGCGTGGGAGTACTTCTCGGTGAATCCTTCAAGCAGGAGGCCCTTGACGTCCTCATAGCTCTTGTTGAAGTCCAGCGAGCTGAAGTCCGTGCCGGACTTGAAGCGCCAGCGGGCCGAGACATCGGTCGCGAGGATGCGGTCCGTGGTCTCCGGCAGGGTGGTGTACTTGTCCTTCGGGTAGCCCACGAAACCGGACTGCGTGGACTTCAGGACGGTCAGGTCCTTGAGTCCGGAGATCAGGTGGGTGGCTGCGCCGTCGCGGACCAGGACGGCGGTGCGGACTTCCTGGCCCTTGCGGACAAAGGAGTGATCGTGCGCGCTGCCGTGCGCCTGGATGCGCTCCCAGGCGTAGGACTCGGCTTCCCAGCGGCCGCCGGTGACCCACTCGAAGCTGGAGGTGAAGTGCTCCCCGAGGCGCAGCAGGAAAGCCTCCGGGGAGCCGACCCCTTCGCGGGCGAAGGCGTAGATGGTGTTCTTCTGGGTGTCGGTGGCCACCACGTGGGCGTTGTCGCCCTCGAGGTGGGCGGCTTCGAAGTCCCCGCGGAGCTGCGAGGTGACGTTCAGGTCCTCGATCTCATGGCGGTCGGTGTCGCGGGTGATCTTGACGACGCGGACTTCGGCCTTGCCGTACTGGTTGTGGCCGAGGACGATCTTGTTGCTCATGGTCTGTTCCCAACTTCCGGTATGTGGAACGAAAGTCCCACATAGAAATTAAGTGCGTGTTTCCCACGCGTTTCCTGTGGCGTCGACCCAAAACAAAAAATGAGCCGACATCAGTTGTGATGCCAGCTCATTACGACCCTGCCTGCTGCTCCCAGGTTACGTGACGTGCGCCACGAATTGCCTTAAAGCGTAGCGCAGCATTCCGGTGGTGTACATCACAAATTCAAAAAACGGATTGTGACCAACGACGGCGGGTGGCGGGGCTGCGGAGGTCTTGACGCGGCGCGGGGCTCATCCGTAAGATTTCACATATCAAAAACTATTTTCCGCTTTGCGAAACTACTGAGCGGATCAGCGCAAGAAACGAGGAGGAACAGATGGACTCGCAGGATAAGAACAACGTCGCGGAATTCCCGGCACCCGGCCAGGAGCTGTACCTGCCGTTCGGCGCCACGGATCCCGACTTTTACATCCCCGCCGACTGCGACCGGCGCTCCGGCGGCCTGTCGCGCTGGCTGCGGGCGCTCCCGGTCTTCGGCCGGAGGGCGTAAGACGCATTATTCGCCGCAGGACGCGCAAATGGTCCGGCGACACCCACATTCGGGTGTCCCCGGACCATTTCCGTGTCGCCGGACAGTTTCTGCGTCCTCAGGCAGTTCCCGGCCACTCCCTGCCTGCCCACGGGTCGTAGTCGGCAATAAGCTCCTCCTGCGGTGGACGCTCCGCGTCCGGGACATGCTGCAAATTCACCCGCACCCGGTACCAAAGCGAGCTCGACCCCCGCATGCCGTCGACCAGCATATCGGCCGGGTGCAGCGCAGGGACGACGTCCGCATGCCGGGACTTCCACTCGTCGAGTGCGGCGAGTGCCTCGGGTTTGGTTCTGGTGCGGGCCACCTCAATGAGTGGCATCACCGACTGGCGGCGGCCGGATCCGTTGCCGGCGCGCGGCGCCTTCTCAGCAGGGCCGAGTTCGGCGGCCAGGACGAGCAGCCCCTCGAGTGAGCCGGCGGCGTCGTCGATCCCGGCATGAGGGTCACCCGCCTCGGCGAACCGCTCCGGCACTGTGAGCACCGTGAACTGTTCCGGCCGGATGAAGCGGACCTCGTCCCAGGTGAGCGGCGTCGAGACCCGGGCGTCGGGCAAGGGCCGCACTGAGTATGCCGAGGCCACGGTGCGGTCCTTCGCGTTCTGGTTGAAGTCGACGAACACGCTCTCGCCGCGCTCCTCCTTCCACCACCGCGCAGTGGCGAGGCCGGGGGCACGGTTTTCGACCTCCCGTGCCAGCGTCTCGGCAGCGAGCCGCACATCTCGGTACTGCCACTGCGGGGCGATGCGCACCAGAATGTGGAGCCCCCGAGAGCCGCTCGTCTTCGGCCACCCGACGAGCCCCACGTCGTCGAGCACCTCCTGCGCGACATAGGCGACGTCAACGATCTGCGACCAGTCGACCCCCGGCATCGGATCCAGGTCCACACGGAGTTCGTCCGGGTGCTCGAGGTCCTCGGCGCGCACCGGATGCGGGTTGAGGTCCAGGCACCCAAGGTTCACCACCCATGCCAGGCCCGCCGCATCCCGGATGACCGCCTCCTCCGCCGACGTCCCCGACGCGTAGTGCAGCGTGGTCGTGTCGATGAACTCGGGGTGGTTATCCGGCACGCGCTTCTGGAAAAACGGCTCCGCGTCGATACCCTTCGGGAAGCGCTTGAGCACCATCGGCCGGCCGCCGGCACCCCGCAGCGCGCCGTCCGCGACCGCCAGGTAGTACCGCACCAGGTCGAGCTTCGTGAGCCCGGGCTCCGGAAACACCACCTTGTCCGGGCTCGAGATGCGGACCTCGGTGCCGGCAATGTCCAGGATCTCGGCCGGCGTCTTCGACGGAGTCATGCCGCCACGCTAGCAGTTGACCGGCCCCGTTTCGATGGTTCCGTGCGCACTCGACATCGCGGAACGTCGTCTGCGCAGGGAACCATCGAAACGGCGGGGCGTCAGCCGTTCACGAGCCGCCGCGCCGCCGCCGAATGCTCCGCCACCAGGCCGGCCACGTCCAGTCCCGGAATCTGCCCGTCCACCACGCGCCACTGGCCGCCCACCATCACGCGGTCCGCGCGGTCGGCGGCGCACAGCAGCAGCGCGGCGAGCGGATCGTGGCTGCCCGAGAACCGCAGGCCGTCCAGCCGGAACAGGGCCAGGTCCGCCTGCAGGCCGGGCGCCAGTTGGCCCAGGTCCGGCCGTCCCAGCACCGCCGCCGACCCGCGAGTGGCCCAGCCCAGCGCCCGCTCCACCGGCACGTGAGCGCCGTAGCGCAGGCGCTGCAGGTACAGCGCCTGCCGCGCCTCGAGAATCATGTTGGAGGCATCGTTCGACGCCGATCCGTCCACTCCCAGCCCCACGGGCACTCCCGCTTCCTCCAGCTCGAGCACGCGGGCGGTGCCGGATGCGAGGCGCATGTTCGACGTCGGGCAGTGGGCGACGGCGGTTCCCGCCGCTCCCAGCCGGGCAATTTCTGCGTCGCTGAAATGGATGCCGTGGCCCAGCCAGGTCCTGTCCGTCAGCCAGCCCACGCTGTCCAGGTAGTCAACGGTGCGCAGGCCGAATGTCTCGAGGCAGAACTGCTCCTCGTCGAGAGTCTCCGCGAGGTGCGTGTGCAGCCGGACATCGTGCCGGTCCGCCACGGCTGCGCTTTCGGCCATGATCTCCTTGGTGACGGAAAACGGCGAGCAGGGCGCCAGCGCAATCTGGATCACGGCGCCATCGCCGCGCTCGTGGTATTCGCGGATCAGCCGTTCGCTGTCGGCCAGCACCACATCCGGTGCCTGCACCGTCGACTGCGGCGGCAGGCCGCCGTCGTCCTCTCCCAAAGTCATGGAGCCGCGGGTCAGCGTGGCCCGCATGCCGAGGCGCCGGACGGCGCCGATTTCGACGTCGACCGCGTTCTCCATCCCCGCGGGGAAAAGGTAGTGGTGGTCGGCGGCGGTGGTGCAGCCGGAGAGCAGCAGTTCGGCGAGGGCCACGGTGGCTGCGAGTTCAAGATCCCGCGGCGTGAGCC
This sequence comes from Arthrobacter sp. NPDC056493, assembly GCF_042795115.1. Classification (NCBI taxonomy): domain Bacteria; kingdom Bacillati; phylum Actinomycetota; class Actinomycetes; order Micrococcales; family Micrococcaceae; genus Arthrobacter; species Arthrobacter sp. NPDC056493. The sequence continues at coordinate 34,824 of NZ_JBHTSL010000042.1, forward strand.
TGGCCCAGACCGGGTAAAGGTTCTGCAGCCACGGGAACAGGGGAGCGTTGGCCACCGGACCCCAGGCGCGGGTGAGTGTTTGGTAGAAGTGGTGATGCGTGTTGATCAGGCCGGGCAGCACCACGTGGTTGCCGGCGTCGAAAGTCTGTGCGCAGGGTGCGGAGGGCGTTTGGCCGGCGCCAAGTACCTCCACGATCGTGCCGCCGCTGACCACCAGGCCGCCCGAGGCGTCGAGGCTGTTGGCTGTGAAGGCGGCCAGCGGGTTGCGGATCCAGAGCCGGGACTCGCCGGCCGGCGCCGTTGATGATGACGGAAGGTTGTGGGGCTGGGTCATGAGGTGGTCCTTGTCTGAGCGTGCTGATACTTTCCAGCTCAGTGGTCCTGTCTGCTGATCCAGGGGACACGCTGCCCTATAACATGCACGACCGGTGACATGAACGACCGGGCGGCGAGTCGGCACCAGCGTAGGGCGGGCGCGGGAGGGCGGTCAAGGGAGGCGGATTGTGACCGGCAGCGGTGGACGCCGGACGTGAGCCACCGGTAACACGCATTTCACATTGCGAAATTAAATTTCCAGAAAACTATGGCGCGGGCCACATTCCGGTGCTAATCTCGATTCTGCCAAAGGCGGGCACCCGGACTCCGGGAAGCTATCTACCAGGCGCAACTTAACCTTCAAAAGCACATGCTGAAGCCTGGTAACCGTCGCACTTGGTCCTTCCGTTCCGTCCGCGGGGTACCGGCTTCCACAGCAAAGGGAGTCGCATCATGAGTACCACCGTCACGGCCGAGGCATACCTGGCCAGGTCCATCCAGTTGGCAACCGCCAACGTCCTTAACAGCGGCGGCCCGTTCGGCGCCGTGATCGTCACCGCCGACGGTCAGGCGTTCGACGGCGTCAACAGGGTCACCGCCGACAACGATCCCACCGCCCACGCCGAGGTCACGGCCATTCGCCGCGCCTGCAGCGGTCTTGGCACCTTCGACCTCCGCGGAGCCACCCTCTACAGCAGCTGCGAGCCATGCCCCATGTGCCTGGCCTCGGCGCTGTGGGCCCGCATCGACCGTGTGGTCTTCGCCGCGGACCGGCACGACGCCGCCTCCGTCGGCTTCGACGACGCCGTCTTCTACGAGTACTTCGACAACGAGGACCGGCACGCCCTGATGCCGGTCTCCAAGCTCGAGCTGGGCCACCCCGACGCCCCGGCCATCCTGGAACCGTTCAACACCTGGAACACGCTCGACTCCAGGATTGACTACTAGGGCCCGGTGGCTGAGATGACAATCCTGGACAATACCGCTGAAAAGCAGGCTGCGCTTCTGGGCGCAGGGCAGACAGCGGCACTCGAACAGAGCCCGCAGACCGGCAAAACGCAGCGGGGCAGCGGGCCCAGGCCCCCGGCGTCGAACTCTTTCCTTGACCGCTTCTTTCACATCACCCGGCGCGGTTCCACCGTGGCCCGTGAGGTGCGCGGCGGACTGGTCACGTTTTTCACGATGGCCTACATCGTCATCCTGAATCCGCTGATCCTCGGCGGATTCAGCGCGGACAACGCACCGACGGACGTCGCCGGCGGCTGGCTTTCAGCCGCGCAGGTCGGCGCGGTCACCGGGCTGACCGCCGGCGTCATGACCATCGCGTTCGGCCTGATCGCCAACCTGCCGTTTGGCCTGGCAGCGGGACTGGGCATCAACTCCTTCCTCGCGGTGGCGGTTATTCACGAGGTCACCTGGGCCGAAGCCATGGGCCTGGTGGTCATCAACGGAATCCTGATCGTCCTGTTCGGCGTCACCGGCGCGCGGACCGCCATCTTCCGGGCCGTGCCGAAGGAACTCAAGGCCGCCATCACCGTGGGCATCGGCCTGTTCATCGCCTTCATTGGCTTCGTGGACTCGGGCTTCGTCAAGGCCACCGCCGGCGGGCCGCCGGTCCAGCTCGGCGACAACGGCTCCATCACCTCCATCCCCACCATGGTGTTCATCGTGGGCCTGCTGGTCATGGGCATCCTGGTGGCACGGAAAGTCCAGGGCGGACTGCTCATCGGCATCGTGGCCACCACGGCGCTCGCCGCCGTCGTCGAGGCATTCCTGCACATCGGACCGGCCAGCGAAACCAACCCCGGCGGCTGGCACCTGAACACGCCGGTGCTGTCCGGCCACCTGGTCTCCGCACCGGACCTCGGCCTGGTGGGCCAGTTCGACCTGTTCGGCGCCTTCGGCCGGATCGGCGCCCTGGCCGCGACGATGCTGGTGTTCACGCTCGTGTTCACCAACTTCTTCGACGCCATGGGCACCATGACCGGGCTCGCGAAGAGCGCCGGCGTGGCGCACAAGGACGGCACCTTCCCCCGGCTCAAGTCCGCCTTCATCGTCGAAGGCGTGGGCGCGGTGGTGGGCGGCGCCACGTCCGGTTCCTCCAACACCGTGTACATCGACTCGGCCGCGGGAATCGGTGAGGGAGCGCGCACCGGCCTGGCCTCGGTGGTCACCGGCGCGCTGTTCCTGGGCTCCATGTTCCTCACCCCGCTCACCAGCGTGGTGCCGCTCGAGGTGGCTGCCGCCGCCCTGGTGGTGGTGGGCGCGATGATGATGGCGCAGATCCGCGAGATCAAGTTCACCAAGTTCGCGGTGGCGCTGCCGGCCTTCCTGACCATCGTCACCATGCCGCTGAGCTACTCGATCGCCAACGGGATCGGCGTGGGCTTCGTGTCCTGGGCGGTGATCGGCGCAGCCTCCGGCAAGGCGAAGAAGATCCACCCGCTGATGTGGGTGGTCACGGTGGGCTTCGTGATCTACTTCGCGCGGGGTCCGGTCAGCACACTGCTCGGGGCGTAGGACCCGGCCAGGACGCGGAAACTGCCCCGCGACGCGCAAACGGCCGGAGGACACGGGAATCCGCGCATCCCCGGACCGTTTGCGCGTCGCTCGGCCAGGCCGGCGTCGTACGCTTTCCACCATCAACGATAGGAACGAGAATATGGGCACCATCGCACGGGAAGAGGGAGTGCTGCCATGCTGGATCTGATGCCTTCTCTGGCCGGCTGGCGCCCGGCGGCGTCCGGGGAACGGTGCGCCGTCGCCACCATCATCACCGCCAGCGGCTCCGTGCCGCGCCCGCCCGGAACCTCCATGCTGGTGTCCGAATCGGGGGAGATCCTCGGCAGCCTCTCCGGCGGCTGTGTTGAAGGGGCCGTGGTTGCCTCGGCGCTGGAGGTGATGGCCGACGGCGGCACCCGCCTTGAGGCGTTCGGTTTCAGTCCCGAGGACGCGTTCGCCGTCGGGCTCACCTGCGGCGGTGAGCTGGAGGTCCATATCCAGCCGCTGGACGGCAGTGCCGCCGGGCTTGGGGCCCTCCGGAAGTTCGCCGCCGGGGACCCGGAACGGCCACTGGCGCTGATCCGGCGCATCGACGGCGTGACGCGCAGAGCCGTGACGGGCGGGGCGGCGACCGGCAGCGCATTGGGGGCTGCCGGAACCCGGGGTGTTGTGGCCTCACAGCCGGCTTCCGTCGTCGTGGTTACGGACCCGGGCACCTTTGAGGTTGCGGGATCGGCCGACCTCGCGGCACTGCTGGGGCTGGAGGCTCTGGATCTGGACTCTGACGGCAGGCGGGAAGCGCTCCTGGCGGCGGCGGCCCAGCTCGAACCGCTGCTGCGGGGCGGCAGGACGGGGCTGGTCCGGCTGGCGCCGCCGCAGGGATGCAACGGCATTCCGGAGCGGGGCGCCCACGGTACCGAGGGCGCGGTGACGTGGCCGGAGCCCGTGACCCTGCTGGTGGAGAGCCGTCTGCCGCCGGCCCGGCTGCTGGTGTTCGGCGCCAACGACTTTGGCGCGGCGGTGGTTCCGGCCGCGAAGCTGCTTGGCTACCGCGTCACGCTGTGCGATGCCCGGCCCGCGTTCTCGGCGCAGGAGCGTTTCGCCGCTGCGGACGAGGTGGCCACCGACTGGCCGCACCGGTATCTCGCCACGGAAGCCGCCGCGGGCAGGACCGACTCCCGCACGGTCATCTGCGTCCTCACGCATGACCCCAAGTTCGACATTCCGCTGCTGCAGCAAGCCTTGGAGCTGGACGTTGCGTTCGTCGGCGCCCTGGGCTCGCGCCGCAGCCACCGGCAGCGCATCGACGGGCTCCTCGAGGCCGGCGTGGCACCGGAACGGCTGGCCCGGCTGCATTCGCCGATCGGCCTGGATCTTGGCGCCGTCACACCGGCAGAAGTGGCGGTTTCCATCACCGCGGAGCTGATCGCGGCCCGCACCGGTGCCGCCGCCTGCACTCCATTGCGGGACGGCGCCGGACCCATTCATACCCTTCCCGCCGGCGGGAACGCCGGCACAAAGGCAGCCGGCACTTCCCCGGCATTTAGTAAAGAACAGGCATCCCAGGAGACCGCATGGACATGAACACCATCGAGGCGGTGGTCCGCACCACCGACCCCGCCGACTGGCGCGACGGCGACGCCTGGCTCGCGGGCGGCACCGTCCTCTTTTCCTACGGCAGCACGGCCTTCGGGCCCGAGCCGCTGCGGCGCCTGCTGGATCTCGGCTCTGCCGGCTGGCAGCCCGTGACCGTGACAGCGGACGGCATCGAGCTCGCCGCCACCTGCACCGTCGCCGAGCTGTACGCGCTCCCGGAGAAGCTGGCGGAAGACGGCACGGACTGGCGCGGCCTGGATCTGATCCGGCCCTGCTGCGACTCCTTCGTTGCGTCCTTCAAGGTCTGGAACATGTCCACCGTGGGCGGCAACCTGTGCACATCCCTGCCCGCCGGCCCCATGATCTCGCTGTGCGCCGGACTGGACGGCACGGCCACCATCCTCGGCCCTGGTGGGTCCGGCCGGGAGGTGCCGGTGGCCGACTTCATTACCGGGGACGGGCAAAACGCCCTGGCACCCGGCGAGCTGCTCCGCAGCATCAGCCTGCCGGCGTCGGCCCTGTCCTCCCGGGCGGCGTTCCGCCGCCTCTCGCTGAGCAACCTCGGCAGGTCGGGGGTGCTGCTGATCGGAAGGCTCGACGGCGGCGGCCGGTTCACGCTGACCGTCACCGCCGCCACCAAACGGCCCGTGCAGCTGCGTTTCGCATCGCTGCCCGACGCGCCGGAGCTGGCCGGTGAACTTGAAACCGCCATCCCGGCGGGCCTGTACCACGACGATATCCACGGGCTGCCCGACTGGCGCCGTGACATGACGCACCGCCTGGCCGAGGAAATCCGGGCGGAACTCAGCCTGCCGGTCGGAGCGCTGGCACGGGTTTCCGGTGATTTCTGGCCGCCGCAGCCGCCGCAAAAGACACAGCACACGCAGAGAGGGGCCTGAGCATGGCCATGGAAATCAACGGCGCACCGGTGCAGGCGCAGCCGCGGCCCGGCCAGTGCCTGCGCACGTTCCTCCGGGAGCAGGGCAACTTCGGCGTGAAGAAGGGCTGCGACGGCGGCGACTGCGGCGCGTGCACCGTGCACGTGGACGGCACGCCGGTGCACAGCTGCATCTACCCGGCCGTGCGCGCCGAAGGCCACGCGGTCACCACGATCGAGGGCCTCGCAGCCACGCGGCCGGCCGCCACGGGCGACGGAGCTGACCTGCACCCGGTGCAGCAGCAGTTCCTGGACCGCCAGGGCTTCCAGTGCGGCTTCTGCACCGCGGGCATGGTGATGACGGCGGCCACGTTCGACGACGCCCAGAAGGAAAACCTGCCCCGCAACCTGAAGGGCAACCTGTGCCGCTGCACCGGGTACCGGGCCATCGCGGATGCGGTCTGCGGCCACGAGGGCCACCCGGCTCCGGAAGGCCCCGGCTCGGGAGTTGCCGGCGAGGGGCAGCCCGCCCCGGAGCCCGGCCGGCTGGGTGACGACGTTCCGGCGCCCGCCAGCCGCGCGGTGGTCACGGGGCAGGCACGCTACACGCTGGACGTCCCGGCCGAGGCGCTGCCCGGCCTGCTGCATATGAAGCTCGTACGTTCGCCGCATGCCCACGCCCGGGTCCTGTCCGTCGACACCGCGGCGGCGATGGAGGTGCCGGGAGTCGTGGCCGTGCTCACCGCAGAGGACGCCCCCGAGCAGTTGTACTCCAGCGCCCAGCACGAGCTCTACACCGACGATCCCGACGACACCCGGCTGCTGGACACCGTGGTGAGGTTCCGGGGCCAGCGGGTGGCCGCCGTCGTCGCCGAATCGGTGGCCGCCGCGGAAGCGGGCGTCCGCGCTGTCCGCGTTGAGTACGAGGAACTGCCCGCGGTGTTCAGCCCGCAGGACGCGATCCTGCCGGGCGCCCCCGCCCTGCACGGCGACAAGGACGCGGGCACGGCCCGGATCGCCCGGCCGGAGCGGAACATCGTGGCCGAGCTGCACTCCGAACTCGGCAGCGCCGGCGACGGATTCGCGGCCGCCGACTTCATCCATGAACAGACCTACCGGACCCAGCGCGTCCAGCACGTAGCGCTGGAAACCCACGCCTCCATCGCTTCCGTCGACGACGACGGCCGCCTGCAGGTGCGTACCTCCAGCCAGGTCCCGTTCCTGGTGCGCCGCACGCTCTGCCGCGTGTTCGGGCTGCCGGAGGACCAGGTCCACGTGGTGGCGGGCCGGGTGGGCGGCGGCTTCGGCGGAAAGCAGGAGGTGCTGACGGAGGACATCGCCGCGCTCGCGGCCCTAAAGCTGCGCCGCCCCGTGCAGCTGGAGTTCACCCGGACCGAGCAGTTCACCGCCAGCACCACCAGGCACCCGTTCACCATCAAGCTCAAGGCGGGCGCCAGCAGTGACGGCAGGCTCACGGCGCTGCAGCTGGACGTCGTTACCAACACCGGCGCCTACGGCAACCACGCCCCGGGTGTCATGTTCCACGGCTGCGGCGAATCCCTGGCCGTCTACAAGTGCGCCAACAAGAAGGTGGACGCGGTGGCGGCCTACACGAACACCGTGCCGTCCGGCGCATTCCGCGGCTACGGGCTGAGCCAGACGATCTTCGCCATCGAATCGGCCATCGACGAACTGGCCACGGGCATCGGCATGGACCCGCTGGAGTTCCGCCGCCGCAACATGGTCCGCGAGGGCGACGACATGCTCTCCACCCATTCCGAGCCGGAGGAGGACGTCCATTACGGCAGCTACGGGCTGGACCAGTGCACCCGCCTGGTGCAGGACGCACTGGAACGGGGCCGCGAACGCTACCGGGCCGCCGGCCTCGACGACCTGGGACCGGACTGGGTCACCGGTGAGGGCACGGCGCTGTCCATGATCGACACCGTCCCGCCGCGGGGCCACTTCGCCCATTCCAAGCTCCGGCTCCTGGCTGACGGAACGTACGCCGCCGACGTCGGAACCGCCGAATTCGGCAACGGCACCACCACTGTGCACGCACAGCTGGCGGCGACGGCGCTGTCCACCGTGGCCGCGCGGGTCGCCGTCCGGCAGTCCGACACGGATCTGATCGAGCACGACACCGGTGCCTTCGGCTCGGCCGGCACCGTGGTGGCCGGGAAGGCCACGCTGGCCGCCGCCGAGGAACTGGCCGTCCGGATCCGGGCCTTCGCCGCCGGCGTCCGGCAGATCCAGGCCTCCGGGTGCCTGCTCGACGGCGATGCCGTCGTCTGTGAGGGAACCAGGGTGCCGCTTACTGAACTGTTCGACGCCTCCCGGCGGGCCGGCGTCGAACTTGAGGCCGAGGGGCGCTGGGGCGGAACGCCGCGTTCGGTGGCCTTCAACGTCCACGGTTTCCGCGTGGCCGTGAACACCGGGACCGGTGAGCTGCGGATCCTGCAGAGCGTGCAGGCAGCCGATGCCGGTGTGGTGGTGAACCCGCGGCAGTGCCGGGGCCAGATCGAGGGCGGGATTGCCCAGGCCCTGGGCGCCGCCCTCTACGAGGAGGTGCGGGTGGACGACGCCGGCCGGGTCACCACGGACATCCTCCGGCAGTACCACGTCCCGTCCTTCGCGGACGTGCCGCGCAGCGAGGTGTACTTCGCCAGCACCAACGACGCCCTGGGTCCGCTGGGTGCCAAGTCCATGAGCGAAAGCCCCTTCAATCCCGTGGCGCCCGCGCTGGCCAATGCCATCCGGAATGCCACCGGCGTGCGATTCGCGGAGCTGCCGATCGCCCGGGACAAGATCTACCTGGGCCTGAAGGAGGCGGGACTTGTTCCCGACAGCGTTCCTGCAGGTCCAGGCAATGCGGAGTCACTTTTCGCCCCGTGAACCGCGACGGAGGGCGTGAAGTGACCCCGCGTGGGGTTGGCAACATATAGTCGGGGGATGGAACAGCGCATCTTAGGCAAGACCGGACGGAACGTTTCCGTCGTTGGACTGGGAACCTGGCAGCTCGGCGCGGACTGGGGCAACGTTGACCCGGCGCAGGCCCAGGCCATCCTCGCCGCCTCCGCGGAGGCCGGCGTAACCTTCTTCGACACTGCGGACGTCTACGGGGACGGCCGCAGCGAGCAGGCCATCGGGGCTTTCCTCGCCGAGAACCCGGGCACGGGCATCACGGTGGCCACGAAGATGGGCCGCAGGCTGGAGCAGCGTCCGGAAAACTACAACCTTGCCAACTTCCGCGAGTGGGTGGACCGGTCCCGCCGCAACCTGCAGACCGAAACTTTGGACCTGGTCCAGCTGCACTGCCCGCCCACCGCCGTGTACAGCCGGGCCGAGGTGTACGACGCCCTGGATACCCTGGTGGCCGAGGGTGCCATCCGGAACTACGGCGTCAGCGTCGAGCGAACGGATGAAGCCCTCGAAGCCCTTCTGCACGGGGGCACAGCGTCAGTGCAGCTCATCCTGAACGCCTTCCGGCTCAAGCCGCTGGAGGAGGTGCTCCCCGCTGCGAAGAGCGCCGGGGTGGGCATCATCGCCCGGGTTCCGCTCGCCTCCGGGCTGCTGTCCGGGAAGTACACCAAGGCGACCGTCTTCGCCGAAGACGACCACCGCAACTACAACCGTGCCGGGGACGCCTTTGATGTCGGTGAGACGTTCTCCGGGGTGGACTTCGAGCTGGGGCTCAAGGCCGTGGCTGAGTTCGAACAGCTGGTGCCCGAAGGCTCGGGAACCGCGCAGGCTGCCATCGCGTGGGTCGCCGCGCAGGACGGTGTCACGTCGGTCATTCCCGGTGCCCGTTCCGTGGAGCAGGCCAGGGCCAACGCCGCCGCAGCCGGCACGGTGCTCACGCCGGAATTCGACGAAGGCGTCCGCTGGATCTACGACCACTACTTCCGCGAGGCTGTCCACCCGCGCTGGTAATGACCTCACCGTCGATCGAAGACTTCATTGACCGTCTCGCCGCCGTGGAAACGCCTCCAGGATGCAACAACTTCTTCGACCACTCGGTTCCCGCCAACGCCCTGCGCCGGCAGAACCTGGCCGCCTATCTCGGCGACATGCTGGAGCGGGAACCGAAGGTGCTGCTCGTGGGGGAGGCGCCCGGCTTCCGGGGCATGCGTATTACCGGCGTTCCCTTCACCAACCGCACCATGTTCCAGGGGGCTGCCAACCCCTTCGGTCTGTTCGGTTCCGGGGCGGGGTATGTGCTGCCGCCGGAGGCCGCCGGTGTCGCTGCCGAGCCGACGGCCACGGTGATGTGGGAGGTCCTGGCCGAGCTCGGCTTCCTCCCGTTGCTGTGGAGCGCCTGCCCGTGGCATACCCATGTGCCGGGACAGCCTTTGTCCAACCGCACGCCAACGCGCGCGGAAGCGGTGCTGGGCACCCCGTTCTGGCAGGCCCTCAGCGGGATCTTTCCCATCGAAACCGTGGTAGCCGTGGGGAACGTGGCGCACACCAGCCTCCGCCGCAGTGGCCTGGACGTGCCGAAAATCAGGCACCCGGCCCACGGCGGGCGGGCCCGCTTCAAACATGGGCTGCAGGAGCTTCTCGCGGCGGGGATGGTTCAGTAGGTGCCGGCCGCGCCCGCCGCCGAACTAGTCCAGCAGGTGCAGTTGGTCCGGGGTGTCGAGGTCTTCGCCGCCGGACTGGCCTGAACCGGGTGGCAGAGTGCAGTCCACCAGGTCGATCAGCTGCGGGTTGGCCTGCAGGAAGAGCCTGGCACCGGCGTCGCCACCCGCCGACGCCGCTGCTTCCGCGCGCAGCGTGGCGTCGAGCAGCAGCGGATGGCCGCGCCGGAGCTTCCCGGTGGCGTCCCGGTAAGCGGCGGCCGTCACCCGGCCCGGCCGGTGCGCCCGCAGCAGCCGGGTGACGGTTTCCGCCGTCAGCCCGGGCTGGTCCACGAGCGCCACCAGCACATGGTCTTCCTGGCGCGCACGGTCCAGCCCCGCCCGGAACGAACTGCCCATTCCGCCGGCCCACCCCGGGTTCTCCACCACGGTGTGCCGGGCGAGGTCAGTCCGGCCGCGGACGTCCCCGGCCCCCGCGCCGAGCACCACCACAACTTCCCTGCAGCCGCCGTCGAGCAGTATGTCCGCCAGTACCTCCACGAGGGTTCGTCCCCGGAACGGAAGCAGCGCCTTCGGGCCGTGGCCCAGGCGGGTGCCTGCGCCCGCCGCCAGCAGGACGCCCGTGGTGGACGGAAGTAGGGAAACCATGGTCACCACCTTAGGGGCGCAAAGGCTACCCGGTAGTAGGGGTGGTTCGTCCAGTGAATGGCGGCTAACCTCGGATATGTCGTGTTGGCAATTGGGGGTCGTAATGGCAGCTGCAACGGTGCAGCTGGCGGAAGGAGCGTATATGGCAGGATCATTCGTAATCGAGACGGCGGGCGCAGGACAGTACCGGTTCAGGCTGACAGCTGACGACGGGACCGTGGTTGCGGTTTCGCCCAGCTTTTCCAACATCAAGGCAGTCACCGCCGGAATCACGGCAGTCAGGGAGAGTGCAGCCACAGGCTTCGTCGTCGACCGCCGGCGTCCCTGACCTAACCCAAAAAACCACGACGGCGGCCCCCACCATCAGGTGCGGGCCGCCGTCGTTTTTTGTGCTCCGGTGCTCAGGCGTCGCCGCCGGCTCCTCCTGTTGTTCCCGCCGTGACGTCCAGGAGCTTGTAGCGGTCCATGGCGTACGACGGCGCGCCCTCCTGCACTTCGCCCCTCGCCGCCAGCAATTGGAGGGTTTTGACGACGATGGAGTGGATGTCGTTTTTGAAGAACCGGCGGGCGGCGGCGCGGGTGTCGGAGAAGCCGAAGCCGTCGGCGCCGAGGGTGGCGAACTCGTTCGGGATGAACTGCCGGATCTGGTCCGGGACGGCCTTCATGTAGTCCGACACGGCCACGACGGGGCCCTGGGCGCCTTCGAGCTGTTTGGTGACGAACGGCTGGCGGGCGTCCTTGCCGGGGTTGAGGAAGGCTTCCTCTTCGGCGGCGAGGCCGTCGCGGCGCAGTTCGTTCCAGGAGGTGACGGACCAGACATCGGCGGAGACGCCCCAGTCTTCGGCGAGGATCCGCTGGGCTTCGAGGGCCCAGGGGACGGAGACGCCGGAGGCGAGGATCTGGCTCTTGGGGCCTTCGGTGCTGGCGGCCGCAAGCTTGTAGATGCCCTTGAGGACACCTTCGACGTCGAGGTTTTCCGGTTCGGCGGGCTGGACGATCGGCTCGTTGTAGACCGTGAGGTAGTACATCAGGTTGCGGTCGGCATTGTCTCCGTCGGAGGCTGGCCCGTACATGCGTTCGAGGCCGTCGCGGACGATGTGGCCCATTTCGTAGCCGTAGGCGGGGTCGTAGGTGACCACGGCGGGGTTGGTGGAGGCCAGCAGGGGGGAGTGGCCGTCGGCGTGCTGGAGGCCTTCGCCGGTGAGGGTGGTCCGTCCTGCGGTGGCGCCGATGATGAAGCCGCGGGTCATCTGGTCGGCGGCGGCCCAGAAGGCGTCGCCGGTGCGCTGGAAGCCGAACATGGAGTAGAACACGTAGACCGGGACCAGGGGTACGCCGTGGGTGGCGTAGGCGGTGCCGGCGGCGGTGAAGGCTGCCACGGCGCCGGCTTCGTTGATGCCGGGGTGGATCAGCTGGCCCTGGGCGGATTCCTTGTAGGCCAGGACCAGGTCCCGGTCCACGGACAGGTAGTTCTGGCCGCCCGGGTTGTAAATCTTGGCGGTGGGGAAGAACGCGTCCATGCCGAAGGTCCGCGATTCGTCCGGCACGATGGGGACAATCCGGTGTCCGAACTTCTTGTCGCGGAGCAGGTCCTTGAGCAGGCGGACGAAGGCCATGGTGGTGGCTGCCTGCTGCTTGCCCGAACCGCGCTTGGCGACGTCGAACGTTTTGGCGTCCGGCATTTCCACTGCACCGTGGCCGGGACGGCGTTCGGGTACGGAGCCGCCCAAAGCCTTCCGCCGCTCCAAGAGGTAGGCAATCTCGGGTGCGTCCGGGCCGGGGTGGTAGTACGGCGGGCGGTAGGGATCCTCTTCGAGCCGGGCGTCGGAAATGGGAATCCGGAGGTAATCCCTGAATTCCTTCAGGTCGTCGAGGGTGAGTTTTTTCATCTGGTGGGTGGCGTTGCGGCCTTCGAAGTGCGGTCCGAGGCCGTAGCCCTTGACCGTTTTGGCCAGGATCACGGTGGGTTTGCCCTTGAATTCGGTGGCGGCCTTGTACGCGGCGTAGACCTTGCGGTAGTCGTGCCCGCCGCGCTTGAGGTTCCAGATCTCGTCGTCGGAGAGGTCCGCGACGAGGTCCTTGGTCTGCGGGGTTTTCCCGAAGAAGTGTTCGCG
>NZ_JBHTSL010000043.1:0-47431 GCF_042795115.1 Arthrobacter sp. NPDC056493
CCCTTGGGGGGAGCCCGGCGTCGCCGTTTTTGCGTCAAGCTCGGGCCTGCCACCCCGCACGGCGGACCGTGCAAGACTGTGCCCATGACGTACGCAGATCTGGGCGGCCCAGGCGAGTCAGCCGGCGGCTCCAAGAACCTTCGCGGCTACCTCGCCACACCGGCCGGGCCGGGCCCCTTTCCCGGCGTCGTGATGATCCACGAGGCGTTCGGCCTTAACGACCAGATCCGCCGCCACGCCGACCGGCTGGCGGCGGCCGGTTATCTCACCCTCGCCGTCGATCTCTACAGCGACGGCGGCCCGCGCCGCTGCCTCGTTGGAACCATGAAATCCATGATCACCGGCGAAGGGCGGGTCTTCGCCGACATCGCCGCGGCGCGGTCCTGGCTGCAGGCATCGCCCGTTTGCACCGGCAGGACGGGTGTCATCGGCTTCTGCATGGGCGGCGGGTTCGCGCTGCTGGCAGCCAACGATGGCTTCGACGCCGCCTCCGTGAACTACGGCCGCCTCCCCCGCGACCTCGAGCCGGCGCTGCGCGGCGCCTGCCCGCTCGTCGCGAATTACGGCGCCAGGGACCGCACCCTGCGGGGCGCCGCCGCCAGGCTGGAAGCCGCCCTGGATGCGGTGGACGTTGAACACGACGTCAGGGAGTTCCCGACGGCGGGGCACTCCTTCCTGAACGACCAGGAGGAAGGCCCGCGGGCCCTTCGCCCGCTGACGCGCGTGATGGGGATCGGCCCGGATCCGGCCGCCGCCCCGGAGGCGTGGCGCCGGATCGAGGAGCACTTCGCGAAACACCTGAGATCCCCATCGATTGCTCCATAATCGCCCTTTTGGGCGCTCAAAAGGGCGTCTGCGGAGCAATCGATGGAAAGAACGACGGCGGCGGGCCGCCTTTCGCAAAAGGTGACCCGCCGCCGTCGTGATCAAAACTGGAACCTAGTTGAAGAGATGGCTCTTCGGCTCGTTGTTCTTGACCTTCTGCCAGCCCAGCCACAGCACCACGGCGAAGAACGGGATGCTGGCCAGGGTCCAGAGGCCCAGCAGGAAGACGTCGCCCGTGGCCTTGTCCGTCATGGTGTCGAAGCCGATCAGCACGGTGATGGCCAGCAGCGCCACGAGTCCGGCCCAGCTGGTCCACGGCGAACCCGGCATGGGCAGGCTGGAGACGGTGCCCTTCTTCTTGCGCAGCGCGATCTGGCTGGCAAAGATGGAGCCCCAGGTGAAGATGACGCCGATCGAGGCGGTGTTCAGCGCGAGATCGAAGGCGTGCGAACCGCCCAGCCAGATGTTGAGCAGGATGCCCACGAGGTAGACGGCGGCGATGGCCAGGATGGCGGCGTACGGCACGTGGCGGCTGGACATCCTGGTCAGCCACTGCGGGGCGTGGCCGTTGTTGGCCATGGTGCGGAAGATCCGGCCAATCGAGTACAAGCCGGAGTTGCAGGAGGACAGCGCGGCGGTGATGACGATCATGTTCATGACGTCGCCCATCCACGGCAGCCCCATCTGGCCGAACACGGTGACGAACGGCGAGATGCCGGCCTTGTACTGGTCCGAGGGCAGCAGCATGGCCAGCAGGGTCACGGAACCCACGTAGAACACCACGATGCGGATCACGACGGCGCGGATCGCCTTGGGCACTTCACGTTCCGGGTTTTCCATCTCGCCGGCGGTGATGCCCACGAGTTCGATGGCGTTGTAGGCGAAGATGACGGCGTTGAGCACCAGGATCATCACCAGGGCGCCCTTGGGGAACATGCCGCCGTCGCCGGCGAAGAGGTTGACCGGCGACGCATGGCCGGCGCCCACCTTGGCGTTGGTGACCACCATGAAGGTGCCCACGGCCAGGAAGATCAGGATGGCGGCTACCTTGAGGCAGGACGCCCAGAATTCGAATTCGCCGAACGCCTTGACGCTGAGCAGGTTAACGGCCACCAGCAGCACCAGCGCTGCGATGGCGGAGAGCTCCACGGGGACATTGGGGAAGAAGAACTGGAAGTAGAGGCCGATCGCGATCAGCTCGGCGATGCCGGTCATGGCCCAGTTGATGAAGTACATCCAGCCGGACAGGTAGGCGCCCTTCTTGCCGAACAGCTCGCCGGCGTAGCTCACGAAGGAGCCGGAGGTCTGGCGGTACATGATGAGCTCGCCGAGCGCGCGCATCAGCAGGTAGGCGACGACGCCGGCGATGGCGTAGGAGAAGATCAGGGCGGGGCCCGTGGAAGCCAGCCGGCCGCCGGCTCCCATGAAGAGGCCCACGCCGATGGCGCCGCCCATCGCGATCATGGTGACGTGGCGCCGGCTCAGGGTCTTCTTGTAGCCCTCGGCGCTGAGGGTCGAGTCGACGGCGGCGGATGGAGCCGTCGGGCTCATAAGTTCTGTGGGGGTACTTTGAGGCACAACTGTTCCTTGCAGGTCGGGGGTTGCCTTTGGGTAGGGCACTGCCGGTTCCGGAACCTGGAGTTTTTGTACAGATAATTCGGCTTTTAGCCCCTTTTGAGGACGGTATCTGTACAAAAACTCGTAGAGCATCGAAGGTTCGCACGGCCCATCCATCGTACAAGATTTCCGGGCTGCCCCGTGACGCGGGCAACATTCCGCCGCGTCCGGCCCTGTCTTTCCCGGCGTCCGGCAGCGTCCGGAGACCGGCCTGATACGGCCCTCACCTGCGGCAACGAAACAGTAATCGAATGGAGAAAAGGCTCCCTCAAGAGCCCGGATTGCGGCTACTCTGAGCACCATGGCCGGGGATCCGTTTCCGGCCATGGTGTCCGCAACGTCTCATGCGGAGGCCGGCACTCGCGCCATTCTTCAGGGGGGACTATGAGAAAGAGAGTTCTACTGCTGCCCGCGGCTTTGCTGCTGGCAGCCTCGGGGTGTTCCGGCGGGGGCACAGCCCCTCCCGGACCCGGCGCGTCACCATCGGCAACCAGTACGACGGCGGTGTCCCAGCCGCCGTCGGATTCCCCACCACCCACGACGGCCCCATCCCTGCCCACCGATGTGTCCACATCGCTGAACGCGATCGACGCCCTGCAGGAGCACACCTGCGCGGCCGGTCCGGACGGCCAGTGGACGTTCAAGGGAACCCTGGTCAACTCCTCGGATAAAGCCAAGACCTACACAGTGGCCATTGCAGTCACCGTCGGCGCGGCTGTCCAGGGGCACACCCTGATCACCCAAACGGTCCAGGCAGGGAAATCGGCTGAAGTTTCTGCAAAGAACTTCGCCAAAACCACGGGCCAGGCCGGCACGTGCGAACCGGTTGTGTCGGTGGAGGATGCTTCGTGAAAAAACCAATACTTGCGGCTGCCCTGCTCCTGAGCCTGGCGGCCGGACCACTCGCGTCTTCTCCTGCCCTCGCCGTCGGCTCCGGGACGCCGCCCAGCCAGGCAACTGACTCTTCCTCCCCCGCAGCCGAAACCACAGGCGCCACTGCGGACACCACCGGCCCGGCCACTACCCCCGCTGCTGACCCGGTACCCGATCCCGTTACTGACCCAGGCACCGATCCGGCAGCCGGCCCGGCAACGGGAGCGGTGACTGACCCGGCCACCGCTCCGGTGACGGACCCCGCGGCCCCGGAGCCGCCGTCGGACCCGTCTGTAACTGGTCCCGCTGTCACAGACCCGTCTGTAACTGGTCCCGCTGTCACAGATCCTGCCCTCACGGATCCGGCGCCTGGCCCCGACCCCGAATTTGTCACCGCCGGCGGCATCGGCGCCAAATGGCGGAGCCTTGGCGGGGCGAGCGGCGTGCTCGGCGAGCCGACGGCAAACGAGCAGTGCTCGGCCGGCCTCTGCGTGCAGACCTTCACCGGCGGCTCGATCTACTGGACGTCCAAGTCGGGCGCCCATCCGGTCCTGCTGTCCTCCGGGCGCACCGGTCCGCAGTGGACAGCGGGCGGCGGCCTCGCGGCCTTCGGCTACCCCATCGGCGACGAAATCGCCCTGGGGGTACGGTCCCTGCAGAAGTTCTCCACCGGCAAGGTGATCATCTGGACCGGCACCCGGTTCCTCAACTTCTCCACCGGGACGGGCATCGGCAGCCGCTGGGCAGCGTCGGGCGCCGAGTCCGTGCTGGGCCTGCCGTCGGCCGGTGAAACCTGCGGCCTGAAAAACGGGGGCTGCTCGCAGGCATTCGACAACGGCACCATCTACTGGTCGCCGCAGACCGGAGGCCAGGTGATCCGGGGCGGCGTGGGCTCCCGCTGGCGCGCCGCCGGTGCGCAGAACGGCGTCTTGGGCTACCCCACCACCACAGAAGCCTGCGGCCAGGTTGCAGGCGGCTGCCTCCAGCGGTTCCAGGGCGGCAGCATCTACTGGTCGCCCGCCACAGGCGCCTGGATCACGCGCGGCGGCATCGGCACCAGGTACATCCTGACCGGCGGCAACCGGAGTTCCCTGGGCTATCCCGTGGCCAACGAGGCCTGCGGGCAGGCGGCCGGCGGGTGCATCCAGCGGTTCCAGGGCGGCGCCATCTACTGGTCTCCGCTGACCCCGGCCTGGATTGTCCGGGCAGGCATCGCCCAGCGGTACGCCACCAACGGCGGCGCCGGCGGCTGGCTGGGCTACCCGACGGCGAACGAACGGTGCGCCGGCGACCAGTGCATCCAGTCATTCCAGCGCGGCTTCATCGGCTACACCAAAGCTGGTGGCACCCGGCCATACGGAATCACCGAGTGCCAGAAGCTGAACAACGGGCGGTCCCGGTACTCCACCTACGGCGCCAACCGGGTGCTGCTCACATTCACCCAGGGCTACGGCCAGTCGTATGCCACAAACGTCTACTGCGTCCGGATGGCCGGAACGTACGTCCAGGACTGGCGGACGGACGGTTATGTGGGCGCCTCCGGTTTCAAGGCGCCGGGTGTCCCGTCGGGGCCCACCCGCTACCTGTACTCACCCACGGGCTCGTACTCGGTGACGGAGGCCTTCGGCCTGGGCAACCCCGGAACGGTGCTCCCCTACCGCACCCTCAACCCCCGCTCCCGCTGGGGCGGCAACCCCTGGACCGCGACGTACAACAAGTACTTCGAGTCCTCCTCGTGGGTGGGCTGGGACGAGAACATGTGGTACTTCGCCACCCGCGCCACGCATGACTACCGCCAGGGCGTGGTGGTCAACTACAACCGTCCCAACATCGTGCAGGACGCCGGCTTCGCCATCTTCCTGCACATGAACAAGGTCCCGACGGCGGGCTGCATCTCGCTGGACGACTGGGCCGTGGTGGATTACATCAGGAAGTCCAGGCCCGGCGACCGGATCATCATGGGAACGTACAGCGCCCTGTTCCGGTAGGTCCTGGGTTCCCCGTTCCGCCTGCGGCGCACACGGCGGACGCGAAAACCCAGGCCCGGCAACCCGCCGGGCCTGGGTTTTCTCTTTGCTTGCACAGGCCTGGGGACGGCGCATGCTTGTCCGCCGCGGGGGCTCAGCCGGGCCCGCTGGGGCTGCTTCGCGAGGCTCAGGCGGGCAGCGCCACCTCCTCCAGCGTGCCGTCCGCCATCGTGTACCTGAGCCATGTCCCCGAAGCGCCTTCGTGGGCCCGGACCCGTGACCGGCCCGCGCAGCCGTCGAACCACTCGCCCAGGGCCCGGTCGTGGCTGACCATCACGACTGTTCCGCCGAACTCCGCGAGCGCCGATTCCAGCTCCTCCACCAACGCGGGAGCCAGATGGTTGCTGGGTTCGTCGAGGAGCATGATGTCCTTGTGGCCGAGCAGCAGCCGCGCGAGTGCCAGCCTGCGCTGCTGGCCTGCCGACAGGGCACCCACGGGAACATGGAATTCGCTGGTGCGGAAGAGGCCCAGCCGCAGCAGCGCCTCGGCGTGGTCGTCGATGTTCCCGCCAAGCCCTGCGGCGAAGGCCGGCAGCAGCCCCATGGACGGGTGCTCGGGCAGCTCCAGCTCCTGCTGCAGGTAGCCTGTCCGGCCGTGGCGCACCACCTGTCCCGCGGCCGGCTCGAGAGTTCCCGCCAGAACAGAGAGCAGCGTGGACTTCCCGGCACCGTTGGGCCCGGTGATGAGGATTTTCTGCCCTCGGTCCACGCGGAACTCGGGAACGTCCAGCCGGCCGGGCACCCGGGTGTTGCGGGCGAGCAGGACCCCATCGGCGGCCTCCTCGCGTCCGCTCCCGGTACCCCCGCCAGCGCTCCCGCCGGATCCTAGGGCGGCCCCTCGCCCGGCGTCGAACCCGCCGTCGAGCTTGCCGTTCGCGCCGCCGTCGAACCCGCCGTCGAGCTTCAGCCGTTCTGGCGGGCGCTCCACGGGGTTGTCCTCCAGGCGGCGCAGCCGCTCCTGTGCATTCCGAATCTTGCTGGCAGCGGCGCGCTCCCAGGTTCCGGTCTTGAAGTCGAAGGCCGCCTTGTCGTTGTCCCGCCGGCGGGCATAGCCCATCCGGCCGGCCACGGTGTCCGCCTGCCGCCGCTCGGCCGCCATGGCGTCGATCCAGCCGTGGTACTGCTGCACCCAGCGCTGGCGTTCTGCCCGCTTCTCCTTCAGGTAGCCGTCATAGCCATTGCCGTAGCGGTTCACCGTGCGGCGCTCGGCGTCGACCTCGATGACGGCGGCTGCGACCTTCCGCAGCAGCACGCGATCGTGCGAGACCACCACCACGGCTCCCCGGTGCGCTGCGAGGCGGCCTTCCAGCCATGCTGTGCCGCTGGCGTCCAGGTGGTTCGTGGGCTCATCCAGGAGCAGGATGTCCGCGGGATCGGCCAGCAGACAGGCCAGCGCGACGCGCTCCTGCTCCCCGCCGGACAGCGACCCCAGCGTCCGGCCGCGGTCCACGCCACCCAGGCCGAGCCGGTCCAGCGCCGCCTCCACGCGGGACTCCGCGGCGTAGCCCTCCCGCAGCTGGTACTGGGTCTGCAGGTTCCCGTAGGCCTCCAGCTCGGCCGGCCCGGCCGATGCCAGGCCGGCCTCAAGCCGTTCCAGCTCAGCTTCCATTTCCCGCAGTGCCCGGAGCGCATCATCGATGGCGTCGGCCACGGTCAGCCGGGCGGAAAGTCCGGACGTCTGCGCCAGGTAGCCCACCCGGCCATGCCGCTGGGCCGTGCCTTCGGCGGGCGGCTCGATACCCGCGAGGATCCGCAGCAGGGTGGATTTGCCCGCACCGTTCTCACCCACGACGGCGGCGTGTTCCCCCGCGGCGATCACCAGTTCGACGCCGGTAAAGAGTTCGCGGTCCCCGTAGCCGTGGGATACACCGGACAGATACAGCTGTTCGGTACGGAAATGTGGGTCAGTCATGGGAAGTCCTCGCAGTCCAATGGGCGGCCCCGGAGACCGGTGCACACGTCCCGGTGCATTCCTCTACAGGGCCTTGTCTGTGGCCAGGTCAACACCGAATGCCTTGGCGCGAAGCTGCGGGCGGGCAAAAGGCGGGTCGACAGATCCAGGTAACGGATACAGGCCGGAACATGGTCGACGCCGGACAATGCCGGCATCGTGGTTAGGACTTCATGGGTCAAGCCTGCCCGCGGGCGGCCGGCCCCGTCAAGCTTCGCACCGCCGTTGGGCAAGCGCACTACGCTGGAGGCATGGTGAATACCAGACGCATGCTCCCTGCTCCGCGGCCGGATCTCTACCGGTTTTCGCCGCTGGACCTCACCGCCGTGGGGCTTTATGTGGCCGTGGCCGCGTTCTTCGCGCTGGCCGGGGAACTGATCCCGCCGCTACTCCGGGCACTGGCCCCGACGCCGGCCGTCGCCTCCTACGGCGTGAACCTCCTGTTCTACGGCTGCGTCGGCGTCTTGGCACTGTTTGCCGCCCGCGCGGTGGTGTCCCGGGACCTCAAGGTGCTTGCCACCCGGCCCTGGTTTACGCTCGCGATGGTGCCGCTGGCCGTTGTCGCCATGATGATTGTCACCGCCGTCCTGGTGGCCGCGGGTGGCACCACGCAGACATCCGTAAACCAGGCCGAGCTGCAGGCGCTCATGCGGCAGGTGCCGGCCTGGCTGATGGTGCCGCTGATTGTCGTGGTGGGCCCGTTCGTCGAGGAGTATGTGTTCCGGCACCTGCTGATCGGCAAACTGAGCCGGCGGGTCAACATCTGGGTCTGTTGCGGGCTGTCCGTGGTCCTCTTCGCCGCCCTGCATATCGTGGGCCAGGAAGCGCTCACGCTCCCCGCGCTCATGCCGTACCTGGCGATGGGCGGCACGCTGGTGTTTGTCTACATGTGGACGGGGCGGAACCTGATGTTCTCCTACTTCGTCCATGCCGCCAAGAACCTGCTGGCCGCGGTCTTCCTGTACACCATCCCGCCGGAGCTCCTGGACCAGCTGCAGCGGGCGGCGCAAGGCTAGCCCGGCCCGCCGTCCGGCCCATCGAGATGACAGATCGCGGCAGTGTTGGCCAGTGGCACTGCCGCGAACTGCCACCTCGTCGCCAGTCCGGCCCCTATCCTGAGGCGGCGCCGCCGTCGTAGCTTGGTGCCATGGGACTCAACATTCAGATCGCCATCGACTGCACGCACCCGCACGACCTCGCCGATTGGTGGGCCGAAACACTGGACTGGTCCGTGGAGCCGCAGGACGAGGGCTTCATCCGGTCCATGATCAGCCAGGGCTTCGCCACGGAAGACCAAACCATGACGCACAACGGCAAGCTCGTGTGGAAGGACGGCGCGGCGATCCGGCCCACCGAGGAAATCGACGCCAAGGCACCGGAACGGCGGCTGCTGTTCCAGACCGTGCCGGAGCAGAAGACCATCAAGAACCGGGTGCACTGGGACGTCCGCCTCGATGACCGGGACAAGGACGATGTCCGGGCCGAACTGGAAGCCCGCGGCGCCACCTTCCTCTGGACGGCCAGCCAGGGGCCCCACGAATGGCACACCATGGCGGACCCCGAAGGCAACGAGTTCTGCATCAGCTGAGCCGATTACTAGACTTGGACGGTGAGCAACGAATTCCCCGCCAAGGTGTCCGACGTCTTTGACCCGTCCCGCTGGCGCACTGTGTCCGGCTTCGACGACTTTCAGGACCTGACCTACCACCGGCAGGTGGAGCGGGCCGACGACGGCACTGTGACACGGGACCTGCCCACCGTCCGCATCGCGTTCAACCGCCCGGAGGTCCGCAACGCCTTCCGCCCGGGAACCGTGGACGAGCTGTACCGCGCCATGGACCACGCCCGGATGACGCCGGACGTGGCCACCGTGCTGCTCACCGGAAACGGCCCTTCCCCCAAGGACGGCGGCCACTCGTTCTGCTCCGGCGGGGACCAGCGGATCCGCGGGCGGGACGGCTACCGCTATGCCGACGGCGAGACTCAGGAGACCATCGATCCCGCCCGTGCTGGGCGGCTGCACATCCTGGAAGTCCAGCGGCTCATGCGGACCATGCCCAAGGTGGTCATCGCCGTCGTCAACGGCTGGGCGGCCGGCGGCGGGCACTCCCTGCACGTAGTCTCGGACCTCACCATCGCCTCGCGCCAGTTTGGGAAGTTCAAGCAGACGGATGCCACCGTGGGCAGTTTCGACGCCGGCTACGGTTCGGCGCTGCTGGCCCGGCAGATCGGCCAGAAGGCCGCCCGGGAAATCTTCTTCCTCGCGCGTGAATATTCCGCTGAGGACATGGTTCGGATGGGGGCCGTGAACGAAGCCGTTGACCACGAGCGCCTCGAGGAGGTGGCCCTGGAGTACGCCGCGGACATCGCCCGGCAGTCCCCGCAGGCCATCCGGATGCTCAAGTTCGCCTTCAACCTCGCCGACGACGGCCTGGCCGGCCAGCAGGTGTTCGCCGGCGAAGCCACCCGGCTGGCATATATGACGGACGAGGCCGTGGAGGGCAAGGAAGCCTTCCTGCAAAAGCGCGACCCCGACTGGTCCCGGTTCCCTTACTACTTCTAAGCCCGCACTCGTCGGAAGGCACCCCATGCTCCCCAGACCCGCGCAACCCAGGCGCACTCAGTGAACATCGAGCCCGCCCTCAAGGCGCTGGCGGCCGCCCTCCACGGTGAGGGTCCCGCCGTCGAACTCTCCGCCGGCCCCGACGGCGATCCGGTGGTGACGCCCGTCCGGACCCCCGGGTTCGAGGACGCCGTCGTGGTGGTCCGCACGTCCGGGTCCACCGGGGCGCCCAAGGCGACCGTCCTGACGGTGGACGCGCTGGCGGCGTCGTCGATGGCCACCGCATTCGCGCTCAAGGGCGAGGGGCAGTGGCTCCTGGCGCTGCCGCTGCAGTACGTGGCCGGTGTCCAGGTGCTGGTCCGGTCGCTGTTTGCGGGCACCCGGCCCTGGGCGATGGACCTGTCCGCGGGATTCACCGCCGACGCCTTCACCGCGGCCGCGCTGGAGCTGACCGACAAGATCCGTTTCACGTCGCTGGTGCCCACGCAGCTGCAGCGGCTGCTCGCTGAACCGTCGGCGGACACGCTGGCCGTGCTGCGCCGCTTCAACGGCATCCTGCTCGGCGGCGCCCCGGCCTCGGCCGAGCTCCTCGAGTCCGCGCGCGACGCCGGCCTCCGGGTGGTCACCACGTACGGCGCGGCGGAAACCTGTGGCGGCTGCGTGTATGACGGCTATCCGCTCGAGGGCGTGGCCCTGCGGCTCGCCGAAGACGGCAGGATCCACCTGGGCGGTTCCACCCTCGCGGCGGGATACCTGGACGCGCCGGGGCCGACGGCCGAGGCCTTCGTCGAGGAGGACGGCGGCCGCTGGTACCGGACCAACGACCTCGGCACCCTGGACGCCGACGGCCGGCTCACCGTGCTGGGCCGCGCCGACGACGTCATCATCACCGGCGGCGTCAAGGTCTCCGCCGCGCATGTGCAGGCGGAGCTGGAAAAGTCCGACGGCGTGACGGCGGCTTTCGTGGCCGGCGTCGAGTCCGCGAAATGGGGCCAGGCCGTGGCGGCCTATGTGGCAGTGTCCGGGACCTCGTCCGGAACGTCCGGCGGCGCCGGTGGTGCTGCACGGGACGGGGCGGCGTGGGCCGAGGAATGGCACCGCACGCTGGGGCTGCTGGCCCCCAAAACCGTCCTTCCGGCCGGCGAGCTGATCATGCTGCCCAACGGCAAGCCGGACAGGCTGGCCATGATTGAACGCCTCAACGCGCTCCATCAGGGAAAATAGAGTGTCCTGCCGCGCCGCTGCGGCTTCCGCGTGCCCAGCGCACGCCACGCATTTTTGAACGTATCACCGACCCAACACGAGGTACTCACCGTGGCAACAGCCGCACAATGGATCCAAGGCGCCCGGCTCCGCACCCTGCCGGCCGCGATCGCCCCTGTCCTGATCGGCTCGGCGGCGGCCTATGAGATGGGCTCCTTCCGCCCGCTCAATGCAGTCCTGGCGGCCCTCGTGGCGCTGCTGCTGCAGGTCGGCGTCAACTACGCGAACGACTACTCCGACGGGATCCGCGGGACGGACGAGAACCGCGTCGGGCCGCTGCGGCTGGTCGGCTCCGGTGCCGCCCGCCCCGAACACGTGAAGTATGCCGCGTTCGGCGCCTTCGGCCTGGCCATGCTCGTGGGACTGGGGCTGGTCCTCATCACCCAGACGTGGTGGCTGCTGCTGGTGGGCGTGGGCTGCGTGATGGCGGCCTGGGGCTACACCGGCGGAAAGAACCCATATGGCTACATGGGCCTTGGCGACGTCTTCGTGTTCGTGTTCTTCGGGCTCGTGGCCACGCTCGGCACCACCTACACGCAGGCGGGGCAGATCGGCCTGCCTGCCGTGATTGGCGCGATCGGCACGGGCCTCATCGCGTGCGCCCTGCTCATGGCCAACAACGTCCGGGACATCCCGTCGGACATCCAGGCCGGGAAGAAGACCCTGGCGGTGCGGCTGGGCGACAAGCACGCCCGCGAGAGCTACGTCCTGATGCTGGCCGTTGCCATCCTGCTCGTGGTGATTTTGGCTCCCACACGGCCGTGGATGCTGATTGTGCTGCTGCTGATCCCGGCCTGCCTCATGCCGGCCTGGCTCATGATCAACGGGCGGAAGCGCAAGAGCCTCATCCCGGTTCTGAAGCAGACAGGCCTCATCAACCTCGGCTATGCCGTGCTGTTCTCCCTGGGACTCGTTCTGAGCGCCGGATTGTAGGCAGCGGGCCGTAAGCCTAGGCGTCCCCGGCGCGGGGTTCGCGCTTCTTGACGTCGTTGCGGATGGTGACGTCCGGATGCGTGTCGACCAGGTGGTCCTCGGCCCGGGCATCATCGATCTCCCCGGCGCTGCGGATCGGCTTGGCACGGCCGGAGAAACGGGCGTGCAGTGACGCGGTCGCGGCATCGCGCTGCCTCTGGAAGAAGAGGTAGCTGATGGCGAAGGAAATCAGCCCCGCACAGACGACGGCCAGAAACCACCCCAGCTGCAGGAGGACGAACAGCACAAACAGGGGCAGGAAGATCGCGAACCGGATCAGGGAGTATTTCAGAAAAGCCACTATCCAAGTTTAGCCGTCCTGCCTGAACGTATCCTGCCGGTGCCATGGACCCTCCGCGCCCTTGGCCTTCCGGCCGTTTCGGGGCACCTTGCCTGGCGCGTTAACCGGGGCAGCGCCTGTTGCCTGGGGCAGCTCCGGCGACATCTGCGGCTCGGGTTCGGCGTTTTGCTGGCGCCTGACTGTGGGCATACTGTAATCTCCGCCGGGGCGCACGGCGGCTAGACTGATTGCATGCCTCGTGTTGCCATCGCAGTCGCCATTCTCGCCATCTACGTCTACGGACTGGTG
This sequence comes from Arthrobacter sp. NPDC056493, assembly GCF_042795115.1. NCBI lineage: Bacteria > Bacillati > Actinomycetota > Actinomycetes > Micrococcales > Micrococcaceae > Arthrobacter > Arthrobacter sp. NPDC056493. The sequence goes on from NZ_JBHTSL010000043.1 coordinate 12,681, forward strand.
GACGTGATCCGGACTGACAGGCATCTCACCCGTGGGTTTTCCAAGACAACCTGGATCATCATGGTTGCCCTCCTCCCGCTCATTGGCGCCGCGCTGTGGTTCCTGATCGGCCGCCCCCGCGCATCGGCAGTGGCCCAGCCTGTCTACCAGCACCACCCCACCGCCCCCGACGACGACCCCGACTTCCTGCGCAACCTCGAGCAGCGCCGCCGCCAGGCCGAGGCGGAACGCCTCCGCAAGCTGAGGGACGACGCCGCCCGGAAGAACCAGTCCGACGGCGGTCCCCACCGCACGGGCGCTGCGGGCACGAGTAGCACTGGCACGGGCGGCACGGGCGCAGCTCCCGGCACCGGCAGCGGCAGTTCAAGCGCCAGCGGCCCGGCCGCGGGTGAGCCGGGTCCACGCAAGCCGGGCACCGCAGGCGAGGCCAACGCCGAAGGCAATCCCGAGGCGAAGTAGCCCCCAAGCCACTCACCCGTCGACTTACCAAAAACGGCCGCTTCGGGTCCCCGTTCGGCGTCGAGTTGCCAAAAACGGCCGCTTCGAACCACCACTGAGCGGCCCTTTTTGACCAAACGCCCGAGCAACACGATGCCAACACGGCGAAGCGGACACCGCCCACTATTCCTCCACATCGGACCTAAATTGTGGACAACGGAATGCATGCCCGCTCCGGGCAGCAGAATGCTCCTATGCCGCGTCCACGCCCTCTTCCTCCCGCCCTGCAGGCACAGCCGTTCACCATCCGCCAGGCCACTGCTGCCGGCCTGACCCGGAGGCGTGCCCGCGCCCTCGACCTGGCAAGTCCGTGCCACGGCGTACGCGCGCCAGCGGCCGTGGAGATCACGCTCCTTGTTCGCGCACGGGGTCTTGCACTCGCGACCGGAGCCGTCGTCAGCCACCTCTCCGCCGCTGCGCTCTGGGGTTTCCCTCTGCCTCTGCGTTTCGAGGATCATGCCGTGATCCATCTGACCAGCCGAGACGGCGCCAGGGCCGTGCGGCGGAAGAACGTCTGCGGCCACCGGCTTCCGCTCCCGGACGAGGAAATCTTCGATGGCCGTTACGTGGCCTGCACGTCACCGCCCCGGACGTGGTTCGATCTGGCCGGAATCCTCTCTCTGCAGGACCTCATCATTGCCGGCGATTTCCTTTTGCAACGCAGGGCTCCCGTCGCCACGCCGGGGGCATTGGATGCTTTCCTCGCTGGTAAGCAGGGCAGGGCTGGGTACGCCAAGGCAATGAAGGCCCGGGCTCTCATCCGTGCGAACACCGATTCACCGAAGGAGAGCGAGCTGCGGCTTCTGCTGACCGGTGCAGGGCTACCCGAGCCAGCCATCAACGTACCCATGTTCGACGAGACAGGCGGCTGGGTGCAGGACCCCGACATGTCCTACGAAGAGTTCAAGATTGCCATCCAGTACGACGGCGGCCACCACGCCACCCCGGCCCAGCGGAGGAGCGACATCTACCGGGACGAAAACGCCAGGGGACTCGGCTGGCTCGTCCTGGTTCTGACGCAGTTGGACTTGAACCCCTTGGTACCGGGCATGGAGCCCAGCGCCATCACCACGGTGCGCAGGGCCTTAACGAGCCGTGGCTGGAAGCCTGCACGCCAGTCCACGTTCCGTCCCACCGCGCCACGTCACGCGAGACCCGACGACGGCCGCGCGTTCACCGTTTAACCAGAAAGGGCCGCCCAGCAAGCGTGCCAGGCGGCCCTTTTTGGTCAATCAACGAACCCGCAGGTAAGCGACTGCGCCTCCGAGGAACGCCCCAGAACCCTACAGCCCCGAGTAGGAGTGCAATCCGTTGAAGAACTGGTTCACGATGGTGAAGTTGAAGACCACGCAGAGGTAGCCCACGATCGACAGCCAGGCCGCCCGGGTTCCCGTCCAGCCGCGGGTGGCCCGGGCGTGCAGGTAGCCGGCGTACACCACCCAGATCACGAAGGTCCAGACTTCTTTGGTGTCCCAGCCCCAGAACCGCCCCCAGGCTTTCTCAGCCCAGATGGCGCCGAACATGAGGGTGAAGGTCCAGCCGATGAAAGCGATCGCATTGATGCGGTAGGACAGGTTCTCGAGGCTCAGCGCGGACGGCACCAGGCGCATGAAGCCCAGCTTGTCGGCACCTCCGGCGGCGATGGTCCTCTGCCGGTGCGACTGCACCAGCTGCAGCGCGGACATGGCAAACGTCAGGGTGAACAGAGCCGAGGACAGCACCGCGATGGAGACATGGATGACCAGCCAGTAGCTCTGCAGCGCGGGCACCAGGTGGCCGACGGGCGTCCAGAACGCAACGGAGGCGGCCACCAGCATGATGATCACCAGGCCCACCACAAACGTGCCGAGGAAGCGCAGATCGCGGCGGACCAGCACCAGCAGGAACACCGCCGCGACCAGGAATGCTCCGGTGGTGAGGAACTCGTACATGTTGCCCCACGGCACGCGCCCTGCGCCCACCGCGCGGGTCAGCACGGCGGCGGCGTGGATCGAGGCGCCCAGGACGGTCAGTGCCACAGCCACACGTGCCGGTGCGCGGCGCTCACCGTAGCGCATGCTGTCGTCGGCGGTCTGCCCGGCGGCACCGGCGCCGGAAGAGTACGACGACGGCCGCTCGGCACGGTCTGCCGGTCCGGACAGGCGGTCCCCGCCGCTGCCCGCGGTCCGCGACGGGGCTGCCGACGCTCCCGCCGCCACCGGCACCTTGGCCGGCGCGGCCGGCGTAACGGAGGCAGCCGCCTTGAGGTCGATCGCCTTAAGGGCCTTGCTGCTCTTGGCCAGATCCCACGCGAACGCGATGAAGGCGACGGTGTAGGTGCCGGCCGCAAGCAGCATGAAGAGCTCGCTGTACTGGCCCATGGTCTCGTTGATGGGAAACATTACTGGTCCTTCTTCGGCTCAGGTGAGCCTGCTGGTGAGGAGTTGGAAGGTGCTGTTTCGGGATCGTCGGCGTCCAGGTTCCACGTGCGCGACAGGAGGCTGCGCAGCGTTGCCGCCTCGCCGGCCAGCCGGTGGTCCTCGCCGCGGGCCAGGAGGCCGTACTCCACCATGGTCCTGCCGTCCTCGTGGGTGCCTGTGCGGACCCAGGCGCGGCGCCGATTCACGTACAGCGAGACGATGAGTCCGGCCACCGCAAGCAGCGCGAAGATCAGCGCGGAGAGCTGCCCGGGGTTGTGGTGGATGTCCACACCCACGTACTTCTTCACGCCGTCGAACGTGATGGAACCCTTGCTCTCAGGCAGCGTGTAGGTGTTGCCCGGCGCGAGGGTGATGCCGCCGGCCTTGAGGTTCCGGCTGTTGAGTTCCTTGAGGTTCTTGACGTCGAGCTCAAAGACGTTCTGCGGGGCGCCCTTGTCCAGGCCAAGGTCGCCGTAGAAGGAGTTCAGGCTCAGCTGCGGGTTGATGAGGTCGGGGTCGCCGCTGAAGGAGATGCCCTTATCGGTCACCAGCGCCGTGGGCAGGAAGAAGCCGACGAACCCCAGCTGGTCGGGCTTCGCGTCGGGCACCTTGATCACCACGGACGAGTAGTAGTTCTGCCCCTGCAGCTTGGCCACCACAGGACCCTGGAAGGCCACGTTGCCCTTGCCATCGCGTACCGTGACCACCGGGGCGTAGCCGTTGCCCGTCAGGTAGATGCTGGTGCCGCCGAGGTTGACCGGGTCATTGACCTTGAGGACTTCTTTCTTGGCCGGAGCCGAGGGGTTTTCCTTGGTGGTGACGTCCGCCGTGAAGTCGATGGGCTGGCCGTACTTGCCCTGCGATTCGCGGTCGAACGTGGCCTGGAACTTATCCAGCTGGATCGAGTAGGGCTGGAGCTGGCTGCTCTGGAAGTTGGTGCCGGGGTTGAACTGGTCGTAGCCCACCAGGGTGTTCACGAAGGTGTCACCCTCCACCAGGATGCGCTGGCCGCTGTACCCGAACAGCCCGCCGATGGCCACGGACACCAGCACGCCGATCAGCGAGGTGTGGAAGACAAGGTTTCCCACTTCCTTCAGGAAGCCGCGCTCGGCCCCCAAAGAAGGCCGCGCGCCGTCGTCGTGCCTTACCTCAACGCGGTATCCGCGTTTCTTCAGCAGCGCCGCTGCGTCCTCAATGGCGTCCGACGCCGGGATGCCGGCGTCCGCGGGCAGCACCAGGGTGCCGTACTCGGGCAGGCGGGACAGGCGCTTCGGGGTGCGCGGCGGCTGCGACCGCATGGCCTTGTAGTGGGCGATGGCGCGGGGCACCACGCAGCCGATCAGCGAGATGAACAGCAGGATGTAGATGGCCGAGAACCAGGCCGAGGAGTAGACGTCGTACAGCTGAAGCGAGTCCAGCAGCTTTCCGTAGTCCGGGTGGTCCTTGATGTACTGCGTGACCACTGAAGGGTTCGCGGGCCGTTGCGGGAACAGCGACCCGGGGACTGCGGCCACCGCGAGGAGCAGCAACAGAAACAGTGCCGTTCGCATGCTGGTCAGCTGGGTCCAGGCCCAGCGGAACATGCCGACGAAACCCAGGGACGGGAGGGCGGCCCCGGCCTTGGCGGCCTTCACGGCGTCCTTGGCCTTCTGCCCCTCAGGCGCCGCGGCGTCCTTGGCGTCGGTCTGGGCAGGCCCGGGCTGCGGGACGTCCTCTGCCGGGGAATTCTCGGTTGACTTCACACGCTCGCTCATCAGATCGGCAACTTCACATCGGTTTGGAACCAGTACTGCAATTCGGTGACCCAGGTTCCCCACAGACCCGTGGCCATCAGGATGCCGAGGGCAATCAGGACACCCCCGCCGGTGCGCTGGATGGCCAGCCGGTGCTTCCGGAAGAAGGACATCACGCCCGCGCCGCGGCGCACCGCGAGGGCGATCAGCAGGAACGGGATGCCCAGCCCAAGGCTATAGACGAAGGCCAGGAACGCGCCCTTCGCGGCGGACGACCCGCCGGAGAGGCTCAGCAGCTGGACGGCGGAATAGGTGGGGCCGATGCAGGGCGCCCAGCCGAGGCCGAACGTGATGCCCAGCAGCGGCGCGCCCCAGAGGCCCGCCGGCGGTTTCGCGTGGATCTTCGCGTCGCGCTGGAACCAGGATAATCCGCCCATGAACACCACGCCCATCAGGATCACCAGGACGCCCAGGACCTGCGTGATCCAGGCGTTCTGACCGCCCGAAATCAGAGAGCCCAGCTGCCCGAACGCACCGCCGAGCAGCACGAAGATCACGGAGAAACCGAGAACGAACAGGCCAATGCCCGCCAGCATCCGGCCGCGTTTCTGCTTCTGCAGGTCCACGCCGGTGAGTCCTGTGACGTAGCCCAGGTAGCCAGGAACCAGGGGCAGCACGCAGGGCGAAAGGAAGGACACGAGACCTGCCAGCAGCGCCACGGGAATGGCGAGCAGCAGCGAACCGTTCAGGATGGCTTCGGCGAAGGGGCTGTTCACGGGAAGTTACTCTGCCACGGCAGACTGGATGAGAGCTTTGAGCGTGCCCTTCTCGATCTCCCCCAGCACACGCGACGCCACCCGGCCCTGTTTGTCCACCACGAGCGTCGTAGGGACGGCGCCCGGGGGCACCAGGCCGGACACGGCCAGCAGCACGCTGCCGTCCTTGTCGTCGAAGCTCGGGTACGTCAGGCCGAAAGTCTTGTCGAAGGCACCAGCCGTGGCCTTCTCATCCCGCAGGTTCACTCCGAAGAACTGCACGCCCTTGCCCTTGAACTCCTGGTGCAGGGCTTCCAGGGACGGCGCCTCCACCCGGCAGGGTGCGCAGGCGGCGAACCAGAAGTTCAGCACGGTGACCTTGCCCAGGAAGTCCTTGGGGGTCACGGCGGTGCCGTCAAAAAGCTTGCCCTGGATTTGGATGGCGGACTTGCGGTCCGCTGCGGTGAATTCGGTCACCGAGCCGTCGCCGGCCACGTAGTTCTTGTTGTCCCCGGCCTTGGCCTGCTTGGCCAGGGCGTCCTCCTGGGCGCAGGCGGACAGGCCCAGCGTGATCGCCGTGAGGGCCAGGCCGCCGGCGGCGAGGACGCTGCGGCGGGAACTCTTGGGTGTTTCAGTCATGACTTAGGCTCCGGGGGTACTCGAGGCACCGGGAAGAAGGGCGGCGGCGGGTTCGCTGTACTCCACGCGCAGCAGGGCGCCGTCGTCGCCGAAAACCAGCGAGGTGAGGGAGGTCAGGGTGCATTCGCGTTTCCGCGGATCGTGCCACAGGGGCTTGCCTTCGGCGCTGAGCCGGGTGGCCCAGATGGGCAGCTGGTGGCAGACCAGGATGGCCTCGGCTCCGTCGCCGCCCAGTTCGATGGCCTTGGCACGGGCCTCCCGGACGGCCTCGGTCACGCGGGCTGCCTGCTGTTTGTAGGGTTCACCCCAGGACGGCCGGAACGGGTTGACCAGGTGCGGCCAATGTTTAGGCTTCCGCAGTTCCGCCTTGGTGACCTTAAGGCCCTCAAAGTAGTTCTCGGCCTCGATGATGCGGGCATCCGTGTGGATGTCCAGCCCCAGCGCTTCCGAGGTGGGCTGCGCGGTTTCCTGGGCACGGGTGAGCGGCGACGCCACCAGATACACGATGTTGGCGCCCTGGGAGACGCGTTCGCGGAAGTGCTCGGCGAGCGTCTGAGCCATCTGCCGGCCAAGTTCGGAGAGGTGGAATTCAGGCAGCCTGCCGTACAGGACACCTTCGGGGTTGTGGACCTCGCCGTGGCGGAGCAAATGGACAGTGGCTTGGGGCATGTCTACCAGTTTCTCAAAGGGCAGGGGTAATGACGAAATCTTCTACATCAAGTAGAACTCAAAAATTTTTCAGAAAGTTCCCGACCGGTGGAATAAAAGATGCAAATGCATGTTTATACTGGATGCAGCAGTTAGTTGAGACTTCAACAAAAGCTTCAACGATCACCCGGTACACCACTGATACAAGGAGAAGCACCATGGCACTTTCCACCGAGCTCACCCGCGGCACCTGGACCCTCGACAACTCCCACAGCGAAATCGCGTTCACCGTCCGCCACGCCGGCATCAGCAAGGTCCGCGGCCAGTTCAAGGACGCCGCCGCCACCCTGAACCTCGCCGACGACGTCACGGCCAGCAAGATCCAGGCCACCATCCAGACCGCCAGCTTCGACTCCGGAGACGCCAACCGCGACGGCCACGTCCGCGGCGAAGACTTCTTCGACGTCGAGAAGTTCCCGGAGATCTCCTTCGTCTCCAACGGCCTCGTTGCCAGCGGCGACGGCTACGAACTCCAGGGCGACCTGACCATCAAGGGAGTCACCCGGCCTGTCTCCCTCGAGACCGAGTTCAACGGCGTCGCCGTGGACCCGTTCGGCAACACCCGCGCCGGTGTTTCCGCCGAGACCACCATCAGCCGCAAGGACTTCGGCCTGACCTGGAACGCCGTGCTGGAAGCCGGCGGCGTCCTGGTCAGCGACAAGGTTGCCATCAACCTCGAACTGGCGTTCATCGCACCTTCAGCCTAGGTTTCAGCGCAGTTCCCGCAGCCACAGTGAGTGGCAGCGAAACGCCCCGTCCGCGGACTTTCCGCAGGCGGGGCGTTCGGCGTTCCGGGCCTCTGGAATTGGCAGAATCCCGGGCTTAAAGTGAGTGCCATGAGCACCCCCAGCGATGAACCGGACCCCCGTGATCCCGGGGCCGAGCGGCCGTCCGGCCAGTTCCCGGCCCAACCGGGCAGTCCGACGCCGGGACCGCAGTTCCCGGGGCAGGAACCGGCCCAGCAGTACCCCGGTCAGCAGCCGCCCGCCGGTGGCGGCCGGTTCGCTTTCGAGATGCCGGCGGACCGTCCCCGGACCTTTGGCGAGGTGTTGCCTCGGGGCGGCTTGTCCGGCCTCTTCGACGTGACGGGCCTGCCCACGGAGCTCAAGGTGTCCTACTGGATCTGGGTGATCGGCGGCCTGCTGGGGCTGCTTGGCGGCGTGATCGGTCTTTTCGGTGTGCTGGTGCTCTTTGCGATCCTTCCCGGCGTGGCCATCCTGGTGTTCCTGCTCGTGCTGGTGGCTCTGGCGGTGGCGGCCGCGGAGATCGTGCTGGCCCTGAAGCTAAAGGAAGGCAAGGAGTGGGCGCGACTGGCCCTGACCATTGTGGCAGGGGTGTCGCTGCTGCTGGCCATCGTCAGCTCGAGTTTTCCCGCGGGCCAGGACGGGAACTGGCTGGGCTTCCTGGTCAGTCTCGTGGCCACCGCGCTGATGTGGGTGCCCAATTCGCAGAACTGGTTCGCTGCGGCACGGGGCCGCCCCTGATCGGCGTCCGGCAGGGCCGCTGGTTACTGGCCGGACCATCCCCTGCCGGGCAACGTTTCCGCAGGTTGGCGCGGCTTTGGAATACCTCTCCGGAATGATCCACGGCACACGGGCTGAGGGGTACGGTGGGAAGTGAACCATGCTGGGGAGGGCAGGCGTCTGAACCGGTAGCCGATTCAGACGTCACTACGCAAAGGACCGCTCATGAGCAATCCTCCAGTCCCGCACTCCAATGACCCCGGCTCCAACGAGCCGGGCTCTAACGAACCGGGCAACGGTTCCCAGCCGAGCAACGGGCAGCCCCGCTACGGCCAGGAAGCGCCCCAGTACGGGCAGAACACTCCCCAATTCGGCCAGAACGCACCGCAGTACGGCCAGAACGCACCCCAGTACGGCCAGGGCGAACAGGGGGCACCGCAGTACGGCCAGAACGCACCCCGGGGCGGCCAGGGCGGCGCACCGCAGTACGGGCAGGCCCCGTACGGCCAGAACCCGCCCCAGTATGGACAGGGAACATCGTCCGCACCCCAGTACGGCCAGAACCCGCCCCAGTACGGACAGGGCGGACAGGGCGGCGCGCCTCAGTACGGACAGGCCCCGTATGGCCAGTCCCCCTATGGCCAGTCCCCCTACGGGCAGTACCCGTCCGAACAGGCTCAGGCATCAACGGGCGCGGGCGTTCCGAAGCTCGTGAACTATTCCTTCTGGCTGATCATCGCCGCAGGCGTCCTGTCCATCCTGAACCTCCTGGTCACGATTCCCACCCTGGATGACCCGGCCATGCGGAGCACGTTCGAGGAACAACTGCGCGGCAGCGGCCAGAACATCGCGTTCGAGGACGTCAAGGGCTTCATCATCGGAACCATGGTGGTCATTGCCCTGATCGGTGCCGGCCTCTACGCCCTGGTGGCCTTCAACGTCCGGAAGGGCAAGAACTGGGCCCGCATCCTGGGCACGGTCTTTGCGGCGCTTTCCGTATTCAGCCTCTTCCCGCTTGGCCTGAATACCCTTGTGGGAATCCTCGGCATCGCCGCGATCGTGATGCTGTACGTGCCGGGGGCGGCACAGTACTTCCAGAAGCCGCAGCCGTTCGCCAACCCGTACTCCCAGCCGGGCCCCTACGGCCGCTAGCCACAGGCCGAGCACCAAACCGCCAACGGGCGCGGATTCCTGGAACGCCGGAGTTACTCCGGCTGACCGGGGGTCTGCGCCCGTTGCGCGTGGTACGCCAGGATCTGCAGCTCGGTGGCCATGTCCACCTTTCTCAGCGTCACGCCGTCGGGCACCTGGAGCATCACCGGAGCAAAGCTGAGGATGCTCCGCACGCCGACGTTCACCACCCGGTCGCACACGCTTTGGGCCACGGCGGCCGGCAGGGCCAGCACCACCATGTTGGTCCCGGTCCGCTCCAGGACGGTTTCCAGGTCGGCAACGTCGCTGACCCGCAGCCAGCCCACCTCGTTGCCCACCACCATCTGGTCGGCGTCGAAGATGGCAACCACGTCAAAGCCCCTGGATTCGAAACCGCCGTAGCGGGCCAACGCCTTGCCCAGGTTACCGGCGCCCACAATCGCGACTTTCCAGTCATGCGTCAGCCCGAGTGCGGCGGCGATGTGGCGGCTCAGGTACTGCACCTCGTAGCCCACCCCGCGGGTGCCGTACGAACCCACATGGGACAGGTCCTTGCGGAGAGTCGAGGAGCTGACCCCGGAAAGCTCAGCCAGTGACTCGGAGGACACCCGTTCGGTGCCTTCGGACAGCAACGAGTTCAGGGCGCGCAGATAGATCGTCAGCCGGGCCACGGCTGCCGGCGGAATCTGCTTTCCGGCGGCCCCGGTAGGCCCGGGCAGGGACTGGGGTGGTGAATCGAGCGAAGTCACTATCTGCTCCGTTGCGTCGCGTTGTGAGTCCACTCTAGATCCCCATCAGTTATGTCAACAAAGCCACTGCCATTGTTCGAAATTGGCTAATCCCCCGCGATGGCACGGCGCAGGACACGCTCCAGGCGCGCCTCGTCGATCTTCCAGAAGTCGCGCTGGATCCCGTCCACCAGCACCACGGGGATCTCCTCGGCGTAGCGGTCGCGCAGCTCGTCGTCGGCGTCCAGCTGCCGCTCCGACCACGAAAGCCCCAGCCCGGCAGTCACCCGCCCGACGGCGTCGCGCGCCGCGGCGCACAGGTGACAGTCAGCTTTGGTGAGGAGAACGACGTCGGGGTTTGCCATGCTTCAACCGTATCGCCGTTCCCGGCGCCGGGCGACGGGCGGCCGTCAGGCGTGGGGTACGGCATTGACTAGACTCAGTGGCATGCCCGAGGAGAAGTACGTCGCTGTGGCCCACCGTCCGGTTGCGAAGCAGCAACACGGCGAGGCAGCATTCTTCGACGTCGACAACACCCTCATGCGCGGCGCCAGCCTGTTCCACGTGGCCAGGAAAATGCACCAGCGCGGAGCCTTCACAATTGCCCAGGCGGCGGGCATGGCGTGGAAGCAGCTCAAGTTCGTGCTCCGGGGTGAGAACCTCAATGACGTCCACGCCGTCCGGGACTCCGCGCTGAGGCTCGCCGCCGGCATCACGGAAGAGGACATCAAGGCGCTGGGCGAAGAGGTCTACGACGAGATGATCGCCTCGCGGATCTGGCCCGGCGCAAAGGCCCTGGCCGAGCAGCACCTGCGGGTGGGCCGGAAGGTCTGGCTCGTCACGGCGACGCCGATCGAGGTGGCCACGGTGATTTCCACGCGGCTGGGACTCACCGGCGCCCTGGGAACCGTCGGCGAGACCAAGGACGGCTTCTACACGGGCAGGCTCGTCGGGGACATCCTGCACGGCGCCGCCAAGGCCGTGGCGGTCCAGGGCATCGCGGACGGGCACGGGCTGGATCTGAAGCGGTGCTGGGCGTACAGCGACTCCTACAACGACATCCCGCTGCTGACGATGGTGGGCCATCCCGTGGCGATCAACCCGGACGCCCGCCTGCGCAAGCACGCGAGGGAACACAACTGGCCGGTCTACGACTTCCGCTCAGGCCGCCGGGCAGCCACGCTGGGCCTCAAGGCAGCCACAGCCGGAGGAGCGGTCTACGGTCTCTGGCGGGGCTACACCCGCTTCCGGGGCCCCCGCGCCTGACGCGCTTCTTGCCGCGCGACGCGCAGATTGCCCCACGATCCGGTAATTCCCGGTGCGCCAGGCCTTTTGCGCGTCGTCAGTCAGCTTGCGCGTCGCGGGGCAGCTTGCGCGTCGTGGGTCAGCTTGCGCGTCGCGGGACGCAAAAATGCCCGCACCCTCGAAAGGGAACGGGCATTGACGCGTAGAGCGGACTCTACTTCTTATTGCGGCGCTGGTGGCGGGTCTTACGAAGCAACTTGCGGTGCTTCTTCTTGGCCATACGCTTGCGACGCTTCTTAATAACTGAACCCACGAAAGTTCCTTACAAACTAGATGCAGTACCTGTCTGATGGAAAAGGTCCGTGGACTGAGCAACAGACTGAACAACTGACAGATTCTTACAATGACGTAAAACGTTCCTTAACAGCGTACCGCTTATCCGGAGCATCCCCTGACCAGCACAGCCCCGTGGCGTGCAGCGGCCCCCAAGGCGGCTGCAGCAACCACGGATCGGTGCGGTCAGTCGGGTCCCGTCAGGCGGTGCCCGTGTGACCGTCAACGACAGCACCCTTGAGGTACTGTTCGACGGCGGTCTCCGGGACGCGGTAGGAGCGGCCGAACCTGACGGCGGGCATCTCCCCCGAATGGACAAGGCGGTACACGGTCATTTTGGAGACACGCATTACCTCAGCCACCTCGGCCACGGTCAAGAACTTGGCGTTCGAGAAGTTCGACTCTGCGGACATACCCATATTCCTTTGCTCTCAGCAACGACGCCGGTCTATCAGCGGTGCGCCGACGCTGAGCCATCGAACAACCGTGTTCTAGTTACTCTAGATGCTCACGTGGCCATTGTGAAAGCCCGCCGTTTCCGCGACGACGCCGCCAGTTGCTCGAGGACAGACGCCGTCACATCCCACTCCATGCACGCATCCGTGACGCTCTGGCCGTAGACCAGGTCCGAGCGTCCGGCGGCGTGTTCGGCCACGTCGAGGTTCTGCGCGCCGCCCACGAGGAAGCTCTCCAGCATGACGCCGGCGATCGCTCCCGCGGCCGTTTCCGCGTCCTCGAGCTGGGCGCCGATCTCGAGGGCCACCTCGGCCTGGCGGTGGTGGCTCTTGCCGCTGTTGGCGTGGCTGGCGTCCACGATCAGCCTCGGGTTGAGGTTCTTGGCGGCGAGCTTGGCGGAGGCCGCCTCGACGTCGGCGGCGGAGTAGTTGGGGCCCTTCCGGCCGCCGCGGAGGATCACGTGGGTGTCGGGGTTGCCTGCGGTGGACACCAGCGCGGCCCGGCCGTCGCTGTCGATGCCGAGGAAAGCCTGTGCTGCGGCGGCGGCGCTGCAGGCGTCGACCGCCACCTGGAGGTCGCCGTCGGTCCCGTTCTTGAAGCCGATGGGCATGGAGAGCCCCGAGGCCAACTGGCGGTGGATCTGGCTTTCCGTGGTTCGCGCGCCGATGGCGCCCCAGGAAATCAGGTCGGCCATGTACTGCGGGCTGATGGGCTCGAGGAACTCGGTGGCGGTGGGGAGACCCAGGGCGGTGACCTGCTGCAGGAAGCTGCGGGCCGCGCGAAGGCCGCCGGCGATGTCGTGGCTGCCGTCCAGGTGCGGGTCGTTGATGAGGCCCTTCCAGCCCACGGTGGTCCGCGGCTTTTCGAAGTAGGCGCGCAGGACGATGAGCAGGTCTTCCTTGTGCTTCTCTGCCTGGCTTACCAGCCGGCGGGCGTATTCCAGGCCGGCCTTGGGGTCGTGGATGGAGCACGGGCCGACTATCACCAGCAGGCGGTCGTCCACGCCGTCCATGATGGCCCGGACTTCATCGCGGCCACGTTCGACGACGTCGGCCGCCTTCGCGTCCAGCGGCAGTTCCGCCATCATTTCCTGCGGTGTGGGCAGGGCGGTGATCTCGCTGACCCTCAGGTTCGACGTCGACGGGCGTTTCGACGTCGGCTGCTGGGTTTCGGTGGCTGTTGCGCTCATTTTCGGGGTCCTGTTCCGGGTGGGAGCGGGCCCCTGATCAGAACCCGCCGTAGAAATGGCGAAGGGCAGAGAATGATCTCTGCCCTGTTGGCTCTGAAGGAAAGTTGGATGCGTGTCAGTTAGACGCGGGCCCCTCCAGAGCCAACGAAAAATACGCATACCAACGGTTAGTCATGGAAACGACCATAAACCCGCCCTGACGGATCGCCAAATCTGCCGCGTCACATTCGGACCGCGCGTCAACCCACCCCGGCGGAAACGCGAACGTACACTTGTGTCCCTTGGGAAGCGTTTCCCATGGGCCGCAAGTGTACGTTCGCGCTTGTCTGGCGCCGGGGTTAAGCCGTGGTTTGTTCCACAGGCTGCTTGGCCGGTTCGCCGTAGCGTTCCTGCTCGATGTGCTCCAGGCTCTTGCCCCGGGTGTCCGGCGCCCAGACAATGCCGATAATCATGGCAGCCACCAAAGCCCCGATCATGATGGCACCGACAAAGGGCACGCCCTGCTCGGCGAGCAGCGTCGGGAACCAGTAGCTCAGCAGGCCGACAACGATGCGGGCAACGAAAAAGAGCACCCCCTGCGCACTGGCCCTGTAGCGGGTCGCGAACATTTCGGCTGCCCACAGGGCGTAGAAGGCCTGGGCGCCGATGCCGGCCGAGATGCCCCAGAGTGCCGCGAAAAGAATCAACACCGGCATCGTCACGTGGACAAAGACCAGCAGGACCCAGGCGGCAAGGCCCAGCACTGCGCCGATCCCGTACAGCAGGCGGCGGTCAACGCGGTCGCCGTACTTCATGAAGCCGAAGTACGTCGCCACCACCGTAAGTGTCCACAGCAGTACCTGCAGCAGGTTCTGCTCAGCGGACGATCCAACCCCGGAGGACTCGTAGACCCGCGGCATGAAGATGCCCATCTGCCCGGCAACAAGGTTCCAGAGGGCGTAGACGCCCACAAGGAAAAGGATGGCTTTCAGGTTGGTGGCGTTGGTCAGCAGCTCACGGTAGTTGCGGCGTTTGACGCCGGATGCCTCCTCCAGCAGGCGCGCTTCATTCGACTTCTTCCAGGTGTGGGACTCGGAAAGCCGGCGCCGGATCCACCAGGTGATGAGGGCAATGACGAACAGGTGCGCGAAGACCAGGCGGCTACCCAGCAGCCCCAGCGGAACGACGACGGTGGCAAGGAGGAAGACCAGGGCCGGAGCCAGCGACCACGCAAACTGCGCGGTGCCCACGTGCCGTGCCCGCTGTTCAGAGGGCGCCTCCTCCGCGATGTAGGTCCAGGCGACGGGCACGCCGGCTCCCACTGCGATCCCGGTGAGGATCACGCCCACGACGAGCATCCACGGGGCCACGGCAAAAATCACCAGCACCGTGCCGATCATGTACAGGATGAGGTCGTAGGTGTAGATGAACTTGCGGCCGTAGCGGTCACCCAAAGGGCCGCCGATCATCGCGCCGACGGCGGCGCCGAAGGCGTTGGCGCTGAGGGCCGCGATGAGCCCGACGACAAGGTTGCTGAAGCCGAAATACTCCTGCCACAGCGTCAGGCTCGTCGCCAGGGCGATAATGGATCCGGCCTCGATGTAGTTGGACATGGACACAGCAACAGTGGCTTTCCAGCCGCCGATCTGCGGGGTGTTGTTGGTCATACTGAATCTTTCTCTGGCGACGCCGTCGGCGCCGGGCAGCCGCGTTGGGGACGCCCTGTTTTGATACGTTTCAAGAACTCCGCAGCATCGTCAACTCGCCGGGGCGTGTGAGGTGAGGTCGAGGGGTTCGTAGCGGCGCAGGCTCGTTCCGGCACCGACAATCCTGCGAAGTTGCGGCAAACCACCGCCCGCCACACCGGCTGCCCGGGCCTGGACCAGCACGTTGCCGAGGGCTGTCGCCTCGACCGGGCCGGCGATGACGCGCTTGCCGGTGGCTTGCGCGGTGAGCTGGCACAGCAGCGCATTCTGCGAGCCGCCGCCGACGATGTGCACCACGTGGGCGGCAACACCGGCGAGGCGTTCGGCGTCGGCAATGGTCCGGGCGTACGCGGCGGCGAGGCTGTCCAGGATGCAGCGGACGATCGCTGCCGGATCGTCCGGGAGGACTGCTCCGGTGTTGCGGGCTGCGGCGCGGATCCGGTCCGGCATGTTGTCCGGGGCGATGAAAGCGGGATCGTCGGGATTGATCCGGGGCCCGCCAGGCGGGAGCGCCGCGGCCGCGTCGAGAAGGTCCCCGATCGCAGGCCGGAAGCCGTCTTCGGCCCAGGTGCGCTGGCATTCGCTGAGCAGCCAGAGGCCACCGACGTTGCGCAGGTACCGGGTGGTGCCGTCCACGCCGCGCTCATTGGTGAAGTTCGCCGCGCGGCTGGCTTCGGTGAGCACAGGATGCTGCAGCTCCAGCCCCACGAGGGACCAGGTGCCGGAGGAAATGTACGCGAAGTTTTCCTGCGCCGCGGGCACGGCAGCGACGGCCGAGGCGGTGTCGTGCGAGCCGACGGCCACCACCTTCGTTGCTGCGGGCAGCCCGGTCCGTTCCGCGATTCCGGGCAGCAGGGTTCCCAGCGTTTCGCCCGGCCGGATCAGCGGCGGGAACAGATCCCCGGGCAGGCCCAGGGGCCCGAACAGTTCGCTGGCCCACTCCCCCGCGACGGCGTCGAACAGCCCGGTGGTGGAGGCATTGGTGGCCTCGGTGCGGCGCTGGCCGGTGAGCAGGAACGCGATCAGGTCCGGGATCAGCAGGGCCTGCAGCCCGTTCAGGTCCGGTTCGGTGGCGAGCTGGTAAAGGGTGTTGAACTGCAGGAACTGCAGACCCGTGGTGGCGTAAAGCCGTTTCGGGTCCAGTTTCGCGTGCACCCGGGCGACGGCGGCGCGGCTGCGCTCGTCCCGGTAGCTGTACGGCTGCGCGGCCAGTTCGCCGGCACTGGTGACCAGGCCGTAGTCCACCGCCCACGTGTCGATGCCGATGCTCGTAATGCTCTCCCCCCGCTCCGCTGCCGCTTTACCGGCGGCAGCCAGGCCGGTGAGCACCTCGGCGAACAGGGCGCCGAAGTCCCAGCGGAGGCCGCCGTCGGACTCCACAACACCATTGGGGAAACGGTGCACGACGTCGAGCGTGACCCGCGCCGGTCCGCCGTCGCCGTGTATCCGTCCCAGGATCACACGCCCCGAGGAGGCGCCGATGTCGACGGCGGCGAACAGGCCGCCGTCGGCATCAGCTTGTGCACCGGGTGCAGGTGCGTTGCTCACCGGAGGAACGCTGCCGCGACGCCGGCGTCCACGGGGATGTGCAGGCCGGTGGTGTGCGAGAGTTCGTTGCTGGTGAGCACGGCCGCGGCGTTGGCGACGTGTTCGGGCAGGACCTCGCGCTTGAGCAGGGTGCGCTGGGCGTAGTACTCGCCCAGTTTTTCCTCGTCCACGCCGTAAACCGCGGCGCGCTTGGCGCCCCAGCCGCCGGCGAAGATCCCGGAGCCGCGGACCACGCCGTCGGGGTTGATGCCGTTGACCCGGATCCCGTGCTCGCCCAGCTCGGCGGCGAGCAGCCGGACCTGGTGGGCCTGGTCGGCCTTGGTGGCGGAGTAGGCGATGTTGTTCGGGCCGGCGAACACGGAGTTCTTGGAGGAGATGTAGATGATGTCCCCGCCCAGGCCCTGGCCGATCATGACCTTCGCGGCAGCCTTGGCCACCAGGAAGGAGCCCTTCGCCATGACGTTGTGCTGCAGGTCCCAGTCCTTCTCGGTGGTCTCCAGCAGCGGCTTGGAGATGGACAGGCCGGCATTGTTGACCACCAGGTCCACGCCGCCGAAGGCCAGCACGGCTTCGTCGATCGCGGCCGCGACCTGGGCCTCGTTGGTGACGTCGGCCTGGACGCCGACGGCGACATCCGGCCCGCCAAGCTCTTCGGCGACCTTCCGGGCGTTTTCCAGGTTCAGGTCCGCGATGACCACGCAGGCGCCCTCCGCGGCGAGGCGGGTGGCGATGGCCTTGCCGATGCCCGAGGCGGCGCCGGTGACCAGCGCGATGCGGGTCGCGTGGGACTTGGGCCTGGGCATCCGGGCGAGCTTGGCTTCCTCCAGGGCCCAGTACTCGATCCGGAACTTCTCGGCCTCATCGATCGGGGCGTAAGTGGAGATCGCCTCGGCGCCGCGCATCACGTTGATCGCGTTCAGGTAGAACTCCCCGGCCACACGGGCGGTCTGCTTGTTGGCGCCGTAGGAGAACATGCCCACGCCCGGGACCAGCACGATCGCCGGGTCGGCGCCCCGCAGGGCGGGTGAGTCGGCGTCCGCGTGGCGGTCGTAGTAGGCCTGGTAGTCCTCCCGGTACGCGGCGTGGAGTTCCTTGAGCCGGGCCACGGAGTCCTCGGTGGAGGCGTCCGCGGGCAGGTCCAGGATCAGCGGCTTGACCTTGGTGCGCAGGAAGTGGTCCGGGCAGGACGTGCCCAGCGCACCCAGGCGGGGGTGCTCGGCGGCTTCGAGGAATTCCAGCACGGCGGGGTCGTCGCTGAAGTGGCCCACCTGCGGCCTGTCCGCCGAGGCCAGGCCGCGGATCACCGGCGCCAGCGCGGCCGCCTTCGCCTTGCGCTCGGCCTCGGCCAGCGGTCCGTAGCCGGGGAGTTTCGCGCCGGACGGTTCGGCCCGGCCGTTCTCGGCGATGTACTTCTCCGCTTCGGCGATGATCCAGAGCGAGTTGGCTTCTGCTTCCTCGGACGTGGCGCCCCAGGCGGTGATGCCGTGCCCGCCCAGGATGGTGCCGATGGCCTGCGGGTTGGCGTCCTTGATCGCGGCGATGTCCAGGCCCAGCTGAAAACCCGGCCGGCGCCACGGCACCCAGACCACCTTGTCGCCGAAGATCTTCGTGGTGAGCGCCTCTCCGTCGGCGGCGGTGGCGATGGCGATGCCCGAATCCGGGTGCAGGTGGTCCACGTGCGCGGCGTCCACCAGGCCGTGCATGGCCGTGTCGATCGACGGGGCCGCGCCGCCCTTGCCATGCAGGCAGTAATCGAACGCCGCGACCATCTCGTCCTCGCGCTCCACGCCCGGGTACATTTTCTTCAAAGCCTGCAGCCGGTCCAGCCGCAACACCGCGAGGTTCTGCGCCTGCAGCGTGCCCAGGTCACCGCCGGAGCCCTTCACCCAGAGCAGCTGGACGTCCTCGCCCGTGACCGGGTCCTTCTCCGTGCCCTTGGCGGAGGTGTTGCCGCCGGCGAAGTTCGTGTTCCGCTTGTCCGCACCCAGGCGGTTGGAACGCGCGATCAGGTCTTCAACAGTCTTGTTCTGTGCCATTTTCCTTATGCGCCCCATCCGGATTGCTGACCGCCCACGCGGTCCTCGTTGATCTGTTTCTGGTAGCCACTGGCCTTGTACGCGGCCATCGGGTCCGCGGGCAGCCCGCGGGATTCGCGCCACTCGGCCAGGACCGGCCGGACGTCGGTGTAGAACGCGTCGTTGAACACGGCATTCGCGGCCAACACGTCACCGGCGCACTGCGCCTCGCCCAAAGCAGCCGTGTCAATCAGCAGGGCCCGCGCCGTCATCTCCTGCACGTTCAGCACCGAACGGATCTGGCCCGGAATCTTCTCCTCCAGGTTGTGGCACTGGTCCAGCATCAAGGCCACACCGGAGTCCGCGCCGAGGCCGCCGCCGCGGATCACCTCGTGCATGATCCGGAACAGCTGGAACGGGTCCGCGGCGCCCACGATCAGGTCATCGTCCGCGTAGAAGCGCGAGTTGAAGTCGAACGAGCCCAGTTTGCCCAGGCGCAGCAGCTGCATGACGATGAACTCGATGTTGGTGCCGGGCGCGTGGTGGCCGGTGTCCAGGCAGACGAACGCCTTCTCGCCCAGCGCCAGGGTCTGCGCGTACGAAGTGCCCCAGTCCGGAACGTCCGTGTGGTAGAAGGCCGGCTCGAAGAACTTGTACTCCAGCACCAGGCGCTGGTCCTCACCCAGGGCCGCGTAGATCTCCTGCAGCGACTCGGCCAGGCGGTCCTGGCGGCCGCGCATGTCATCCTGGCCCGGGTAGTTGGTGCCGTCCGCGAGCCAGATCTTCAGGTCCTTCGACCCGGTGGCGTGCATGATGTCAATGCACTCGAAGTGGTGGTCGATCGCGCGGCGCCGGACGGCGTCGTCCGAGGACGTCAGCGAGCCGAACCTGTACTCATCATCCTGGAACGTGTTCGAGTTGATCGTGCCCAGCCCCACACCCAGGCCGGCCGCGTACTCCTTCAGCGCAGCGTAGTCATCCACCTTGTCCCACGGGATGTGCAGCGCCACCGTGGGTGCCAGGCCGGTGAGCTCGTGGACCTTGGCGGCGTCCGCCAGTTTCTCCTGGACGGTGCGCGGGGTACCGGGCGTGCCGAAGACCTTGAACCGGGTGCCCGAGTTGCCGTAGGCCCACGACGGGACCTCAATCGCAAGCTCCGAAAGCCGGCCCAGTGCCGATGCTGTGTTGTTCATGATCTTTCTTTCGTCAGTGTTTGGCAGTGAAAGTTTTTGGAAAGACTCAGTGCTCGGAAGATCTAGTGCCCGACGGCGGCGGCGCCAGCGCTGCTGCCGGCGGCCGCCAGCTGCTCCTCGAGGTTGAACACCTCATCGAGGACCCGGAAGCCCTCGTCGGGCGGAACATCGCTGTCCCTGAAAAGCGTGGCCATTTCGGCCTGCCAGCGGGCGTTGACGTCGGTGAGTGCCATCCGGGCCCGCACCGCGTCAAAGTCGTCGCATTCGAGGTAACCGATCAGCAGTCCGTCGCCGTCCAGGAAGAGCGAGTAGTTGTTCCAGCCCGCGTCCTTGAGCGCGGCCAGCATCTCCGGCCAGACGGCGGCGTGACGCCGCCGGTACTCCCCCAGCAGCTCCGGCTGGACGGAGGATCGGAAGCAAACCCTCATGTTGTACTCCTGTGGACGTGTCGGGTGCGGCGGAAGCAGCGGAAACCAATTCGTTCGGCATTTAAACATTCCTACCGTTGAATCGTTTCATTGGTACGATTCAAAGTACTCTGGGAGCAAGAAGGGTGTCAAGCGTTTTCACCCGAACGGGCAAATCGATCTTTCGGAGGATCAGCAGAAATGTCGCGGGCAGCCAGCATCAAGGACGTCGCCAACCACGCGCAGGTTGCGGTGGGAACGGTCTCCAACGTCCTCAACAATCCCGACCGCGTCTCCAAGCGCACCAAGGACAGGGTGCTGCAGGCCATCGACGAGCTCGGTTTTGTCCGCAACGACGCCGCCCGGCAGCTGCGGGCAGGGCACAGCCGGACCATCGGCGTCGTGGTCCTGGATGTCGGCAACCCGTTCTTCACCTCGCTGGTCCGGGCCGCCGAGGATGCGGCGGCAGTGAACGGCAGCGCCGTGCTGCTGGGCGACAGCGGCCACGACGCGAACCGGGAATCCCACTACATCGACCTCTTCCAGGAACAGCGGGTCCAGGGCCTGCTGATCTCGCCGGTGGGGGACGTGGCCGACCGGCTGGATGCGCTGCGGCAGCGCGGCGTTCCCACGGTCCTGGTGGACCGGCTGGCCGACGAGGACCGCTTCAGTTCCGTCTCGGTGGATGACGACGCCGGCGGTTACCTTGCCGCCCGGCACCTCCTCGACCTCGGGCGGAGGAAGTTGGCCTTCGTGGGCGGGCCGCTGTCCATCCGCCAGGTGTCTGACCGCCTCCTCGGCGCCCGCCGCGCCGTGGACGGGGTGGACGGCGCAACGCTGGAGGTGCTCGACTCCGACGGCCAGTCCGTGCTCGCCGGACGCGGCGTGGGCAACGGCCTCGTCGGCCGGGGCGCCGGGGACATGCCTGACGGCGTCTTCTGTGCCAATGATCTGCTGGCGCTCGGCGTGATGCAGTCGCTGACCATGATGAACGGTGTCCACATTCCGGATGACGTGGCCCTGATCGGCTACGACGACATCGACTTCGCGGCGTCCGCCGTCGTGCCGCTCTCCTCCATCCGCCAGCCCACCGGCGCGATCGGCAGGACCGCCATTGAGCTACTGACGGAGGAACTGGACGCGCAGCACCCCCGGCACCGCGCCGTCGTCTTCACACCCGAGCTGGTGGTCCGGCAAAGCACTGCGGGCGCCGAGGCGCCCCACTGACCCGGCACTCGGCACCCGGCATCGGGCTAAACGGCCGCCCCGCTGGCGGCCCGATTTAGAAGACGGCCAGGTCCGGTTCCGGCTTGAAGCCCAGCACTTCGACGCGGGCGGCCACAAACGCGGCGATGCGCCGGGCACCCCGCTCATGGAAGTGGGTGTCGTCCAGCAACCCGCCAGCCCAGTGCGCATGCTCGCCGGGACCAAAGTGGAAGAACAGCTCCCTGGACCCCTCCTCGCCAAGCTCGGCATACAGGGCGCGGGTCCAGGAGTTGAGGTCCACCACATCGAGGCCCAGTTCGGCGCCCAGCTCACGGACCACGGCGGGGTACTCCCCCAGGGTCTCCTCGAGGCGGCCATCACTGAAGTGCCGGCGTTCCACCGAGGTGCACAGGATGGGCGTGGCCCCCTTGGCCCGGATCTCCGCCACCATCCGGCGGAGATTGTCCGCATAGCCGCTCCGGGCGGACAGGTGCCCGCGCTTCTGGTCGTTGTGGCCGAACTGGATGAGCACCACGTCGCCGCTGACCGCCTGGTGCAGCAGTTCAGACCACAGCCCCTCCTCCCGGAAGGACTCGGTGGTGGCCCCTCCCTTGGCGAAGTTGTGGACGGCAGCCCATGAGAAGACCTCCGGGGCAAGGTGGGCTCCCCAGCCGCTCATCGGATACTCATAGGTGGGGCAGTTGGCCACGGTCGAATCTCCGGCCAGCAAAATCTTCATCGCTTTCCTTCCGCATCGGTTCCTGATGATGATCATCCGACAGCAGCCCGCCGGTCAAGCAATTTTTGAAACGTTACAGGCATTCATCCATGGAGTACACTAGGCAGCAGAATAGGGCGGGAAAGCGCTTGCCGCGCTGGGTGAACAGCTCGGCGCGGACATGCTCCCGGCAACGGTTGACGATGGCGTCGCACAGCACCGCAGCGCCGGACAGGAGCACCATGGGCACCCAGCGCACGTCAGATGAGGGACCCGCGGACGCAGCAACCCGTCACCACGGGGCTCCGGCCCGGATCGCCCTGATCGGCGTCCACGGCTTCGGTGCCCACCATCTGAAGAACCTCGAACGGCTGACCAAGGCCGGCATGGTGGAACTCGTGGCCGTCGCGGACCCGAATCCGCCGTCCCCGGGGGCGTTGCCGGATACGACGGCGGTCCACCCCGACCTGCAGTCCCTCCTGGCCGGCAACCACAGTCCTGACGTGGTCATCGTGGCCACCCCCATCCAGACCCACGCGCCGCTGGCCCTGGCCACGCTGGCCGCCGGCGCCGACCTCTACCTGGAAAAACCGCCGGTGGCGTCGCTGGCCGACTTCCGGCAACTGCAGGAGGCCGCCGAGGCATCCGGCCGCAGCGTGCAGATCGGGTTCCAGAGCCTCGGATCACAGGCGCTGGCGGCCGTTGACAGGCTCCTCAAGGACGGCACCATCGGCACGCTGCAGGGCGTCGGCGCCACCGGGCGCTGGGTGCGGGACCGCGCCTACTACAAGCGCTCCCGGTGGGCGGGCAAGCGCAGCATGGACGGTGTGGACGTGGTGGACGGTGTGGCCACCAATCCCCTGGCCCATGCCATCGCCACCGCCCTGCGGATCGCGGGCGCCCGCACGGTGAACGATGTGGCCTCCGTGGAGACGGACCTCTACCGCGCGAACGACATCGAGTCCGACGATACGTCAGTCATTCGGATCCGCACCGCCGCCGGGCTGCCGATCACCTGCGCGCTGACGCTCTGCGCCGCGGAGTCGGCGGAGCCGTACATCACCCTGCAGGGCACGGAGGGTACGGCTGTTTTCCACTACACGGAGGACCGGCTGCACGTCAGCAACGCGGACGGAGAATACTCGCAGGAGTTCGGCCGCGACGACCTGACCGAAAACCTGCTGGACCACCTGGCCGCGGGCACCGAACTCACCAGCGCCCTCAACGACTCCGGCGCATTCATGCTGGTGCTGGAGGCTGTCCGCACGGCCGAGCCGCCGGCGCCGGTCAGCCCCGCCCACATCGTCTGGGAGGGCGACGGCGATGCCGCCCATGCCGTCATCCCGGGCATTGAGGATGCCCTGGAGCGGGCCATCGGCGCGCACGCCACCTTCAGCGAACTGGCCTTGCCGTGGGCGCGGCCGGCCGATCCCGCCGAGGCCCGGAACCTGTTCGACGGCGGCAGGCCGCTGGCGGTGCAGCGGACCGGCGCCCGTCTCAACGCGGCGTTGTCACCGCGCCCCTACCTGCACCCCGTCGCCACCCTCGGCGGAACCGTGGTGACGGACCATCTGCCCGCCGACCATCCGTGGCATCTCGGCGCCGGCTTCGCGCTCCAGGATGTCAACGGCACCAACTTCTGGGGCGGCAGGACGTACACGCGCGACGCTGGCGCGTACGTGTCCCGGCCGGACCACGGCCGGATCGAACTGCTCCCCGCCACGGCAGACGAACCGGACACCCGGCAGCTCCGCTGGCTGGGCACGGACGGACAGCCCCTCCTGGCCGAACGGCGGACCCTGACCGGCGAAACTGTCGGCGGGCGGGTATGGCGCCTGGACCTGGGCACGGAACTGACCGCCGTCGTCGACGTTTCACTGGGCAGCCCCGGCTCCAACGGCGCCGCGGGCAGCGGCTACGGCGGCTTCTTCTGGCGCCTCCCGGCCTGCAGCGGCGCCCGCATCTTCACGTCCGACGCCGAGGGGGAACCGGCCGTTCACGGTTGCGTTGCGCCGTGGCTGGCGTGGACTGCCTCCTTCGGCGAGGTCCCCGGCATCCGGTCCGGGCAACCCGCGACCCTCGTGTTCAGGGCGCCGGCCGAGGCGGCCGACCCGTGGTTTGTCCGCTGCTCCGGCTACCCCGCCGTCGGGTCGGCCCTGGCCTGGGACAGGCCGGTGGCGCTGGCCGCCGGGGAATCGCTCCGGCGCAGCCTGAGCGTGTGGGTGTGCGACGGCGAACTGTCGCCGGCCGCCGTCGAATCCCTGGTGGCGTCCGGCACCACCGGCTAGGCTGACCAACGTCGCGAAAAGGAGCCCCTATGCCCGAGCCAGAAGCCTCTTCTCAACAGCCCGCCTGGAACAGCGGCCCCGGCCTGGCGTTCGGCGGTGACTACAACCCCGAACAGTGGCCGGCAGAGGTCCGGCTGGAGGACATCGGCCTCATGAAGGAGGCCGGGGTGACCCTCCTCAGCGTCGCCATCTTTTCCTGGGCACTCCTGGAGCCGCGCGAAGGGGAGTACGACTTTGCCTGGCTCGACGAGGTGCTGGACAACCTGGACGGCGCAGGCATCAAGGTGGCCCTCGCCACGGCCACGGCCGCTCCCCCGGCCTGGCTGGTCCGGAAATATCCGGAAATCCTGCCGGTGACGGCGGAGGGCACCGTCCTGGAGCGCGGCTCCCGTCGGCACTATTCGCCGTCGTCCGCTGTTTACCGGCGGTATGCCACGGGCATCACGCGGAAGCTGGCCGAACGGTACAGGAACCATCCGGCGCTGGCGCTGTGGCACGTGGACAACGAGCTGGGCTGCCACGTCTCGGAGTTTTATGGCGAGGAGGACGCCGCGGCGTTCCGGCGCTGGCTGGAGCGGCAGTACGGCAGCATCGCGGCGCTGAACGAAGCGTGGGGCACGGCCTTCTGGTCGCAGCACTATGCCACGTTCGAGGAGATCATTCCGCCGCGGGCCGCCCCCACCACCCTCAACCCGGCGCAGCGGCTGGACTTCCAGCGGTTCAGTTCCTGGGCACTGATGGACTATTACCGGAGCCTGCTGGCGGTGATCCGGGAAGTGACCCCCGAGGTTCCGGCCACCACCAACCTCATGGTTTCCAGCGCTACCAAGTCGATGGACTACTTTGACTGGGCGAAGGATCTGGACGTGGTGGCCAACGACCACTACCTGGCGGCAGCGGACCCGGAGCGGGAGATCGAACTGGCGTTCAGCGCCGATCTCACCCGCGGCGTCGCGGGCAACAGGCCGTGGATCCTGATGGAACACTCGACGTCGGCCGTGAACTGGCAGCCGCGCAACCAACCCAAGATGCCCGGCGAAATGCTCCGCAACTCCCTGGCGCACGTGGCCCGCGGCGCCGACGCCGTCATGTTCTTCCAGTGGCGGCAAAGCGTTGCCGGCGCCGAGAAGTTCCATTCGGCGATGGTGCCCCACGGCGGCCGCGAAACCCGGGTGTGGCGCGAGGTGGTGGCCCTGGGCGAAGCCCTCGGCAAACTCGGGGCAGTCAAGGGGTCCACGGTGGAATCCCGGGTGGCCGTCGTGTTCGACTACGAGGCATGGTGGGCCAGCGAACTGGACTCGCACCCGAGCGAGGATGTGAAGTATCTGGACCTGATCCGGGAATTCCACCGCTCGCTGTTCCTGCGGGGCGTCGGCGTGGACTTCGTCCATCCCACCTCGGACCTCTCAGGCTATGACCTGGTCCTGGTGTGCACGCTCTACTGCGTCACCGATTCCGCCGCGGCCAACATCGCTTCTGCGGCCGAAGCCGGCGCCACCGTGCTGGTCAGCTACTTCAGCGGCATCGTCGACGAACGCGACCACATCCGGCTGGGCGGCTATCCGGGCGCCTTCCGGGAACTGCTGGGCATCCGGACCGAGGAGTTCCACCCGCTGCTCGAGGGCGGGGAGGTGACTCTGAGCGACGGCACTGCCGGCCGGGTCTGGAGCGAGCACGTGCACCTTGCCGGGGCCGAGTCTGTGGCAACCTTCACCGGGTACCCGCTCTCCGGAGTGCCTGCGCTGACCCGAAGGACCGCGGGCCGCGGCGCCGCCTGGTACCTGGCCACGCTCCCTGACCGCGACGGCATCGAGCGCCTCCTGGACCGGCTCCTGGCCGAAGCGGGAGTGGCGGCGTCCGCGGAGGCCGCTGCCGGCGTCGAACTTACCCGGCGGGTGACGGCGGACGGGCGCCGCTTCCTCTTCGCCATCAACCACGGCCGGGATGACGCGGCTGTGGAGGCCGACGGCGAGGAGCTCTTGGGCGGCGGACGTTTCGGCGGGCTTGTCCCCGGCGGCGCAGTGGCCGTAATCGCCGAGGACTAACTTCACCGTGGGATTTTCGCCCCGGAGCGTGGAGTTTTTGTCCAGATAATGGCCGCAAAAGGCCCCCTAAATCACGATACGTGGACAAAAACTCCCCGCCCCGGGCGCCAAAAACCCCGGGCCCTCTCCCTTGGGAGACGGCCCGGGGTTTTCCTTTGCGCGGTGGAGCTAGCTGCTGATCGCGGACTTCATCTCGTCCACGGCCTTCGTGCCGGCATCCTGCGTGGAGAGCCTGTTGAACAGCACCTCGGAGGTGTAGCGCTTGATGATCTCCTGGATGGCGCCGGCGCCCTTCGGCGGCGGTGCCGGGGCCTCGCCGAGTTCGCCCTTGATCTGGTCAATGAACTTGACCACCTTGACGTCGGCGGGGGTCAGCTTGGACTGGATTGCTGCACGGACCTCCGAGTTGGGGTAGACGCCGCGGTCCGCCAGGAGGGCCTGGCCGGCCTTCTTGTCGTTGGCCAGGAAGTTGATGAACTTGGCCGTCTCTTCGGGGTGCTTGGTGCGGGATGATGCGGACCAGAACTGGGAAGCCTTGTACCAGAGCTGGGTGTCGGCCGCCTTGCCCGTCTTGGAGGGGAACCTGAGCACCTGCAGCTCACCCCCGGCCGCCTTCTCCAGCGCCGGGAGCTGGTTGGACCACCAGAAGGCCAGCCCGTTCTTGCCGGTGGCCAGGCCGCTCTGGTCGAGCGGGGCCGCCTCGGCCTCGACCACTTCGGAGGCCGAAGGGACGGCCTTCTTCTCGCTCAGCTGCTTGAGGAAGTCCCACCAGCCGGCGATGTCCGACGGTTCGAAACCGAGCTTGCCGTCGGAGGTGTAGAGGGATTTGCCGTTCTGCCGCAGCCACACGCCGAGGGAGGCCTCGTCGGTGCCGTAGGCGGCGGCGCCGTAGGTTCCCTTGGGGGACTTGGCGGTCACCTCGGCCGAGATGCGCTCGAAGTCCTCCCAGGTCCAGGTCTTGTCATCCGGCAGCGCCACACCGGCCGCCTTGAACACCGCCGGGTTGGCCAGGATGGTTGCTGCGTTGATGCCTGCCGCGATGCCGGTCAGGCCTTTTTCGTTCTTGCCGGCATTCAGGGCCGCCTCGTCCAGCTTGGAGGTGTCGACGCTGTACTTGGATAGGTCCAGCAGCGCCCCTCGCGAGGAGTACTCGGTGATGTATTTCTCGTCCATCTGGATGATGTCCGGCGCGTCATTCGCGGCAACCTGGGTGGCGAGCTTGTCCCAGTAGCCGCTCCAGTCGCCATACTCGGCCTTGATCTTGATGTTGGGGTTCTCCGCCTCAAACGCTGCGATGGCGGCCTGGGTGACCTGGGCGCGCTTGTCGCCGCCCCACCAGGAGAACCGCAGTTCAACCTTGCCGTCTGCGCTGGACTGGGCAGGTCCGCCGCAGGCGCTCAGGGCGAGGACGGCTGCGGCTGCGGCAGCCACGGCCGCGGTGGCACGGAGGCGGCGTTTTGGTTTTGCGGGGGCGCCGGATGCGGCTGCCGATGCGGGCCGGGGAAAGAGTGGCACTGGGAAACTCCGATCTTCTTTGATCCTGGAAGCGGATAGCGCTCTGGGAAACAGAACTTTGGGGATAAACAGCGGGAAAGCGCATTCCTTGGTGCTTAGCTTATAAGTACAAAGCTTGTATTACAAGAGCAATGTTGACTATTTGATGCCGGTGGTGGCGATGCCCTTGATGAGGAACCGCTGGCCGAAGAGGAACACCAGGAAGACGGGCAGCAGGGACACGATGGACATCGCGAACAGTGAGCCCCAACTGGTGGCCGACTGCGAATCGACGAAGGCGCGCAGCGCCACGGGCACGGTGAACATGTCCGGGTCCGTGAGGTAGATCAGGGCCCCGAAGAAGTCGTTCCAGGTCCAGATGAAGGTGAAGATCGTGGTGGTAGCCAGAGCCGGCACCATCAGGGGCAGGATGACCCGCAGGAAGATGCGGGGGTGGCCGGCGCCGTCGATCCGGGCGGCCTCATCGAGTTCCTTGGGGATGCCGCGGATGAACTGGACCATGAGGAACACGAAGAACGCGTCCGTGGCCAGGAGCTTGGGCACAATCAGCGGCCAGAAGGTGTTAACCCAGCCGATCTGGGAGAACAGGATGTACTGCGGCACGATGATCACGTGGAACGGCAGCATGATGGTCAGGAGCATGATGCCGAAGAACAGCTTCTTGCCGCTGAACTGCAGCCGGGCGAAGGCGTAGGCGGCCATGGAGCACGAGATCAGGTTGCCCAGGATGGAGCCGATCACCACGACGGCCGAGTTGAGCATGTAGTGGCCGAACGGATGGCTCAGGGCGGACCAGCCGTCCGTGTAGTTGCTCATGTCCAGGCTGTTCAGCCACAAACCGGGCTCACGGAAGATGAGGTCGTTGGGCCGCAGCGAGGACACCACCATCCACAGCAGCGGATAGATCATGATCCCGCCGGTGATGATCAGCAGCGCGTGCTTGGCGAGCGCCTTGAGGCGCGCGCTGCGGCTGAAGGCCAGGGTGCCGCGTGATTCCCGCGGCCGGCGGACGTTCCCGCGGATCCTGATTCCACCGGTCCTCTTGCCGGGAAGTTTTCCGCTCTTGCCCGGACCCTGCTCCGGGGCCGGCAGCGTCTGAAGTTTAGTCATCGTAGAACACCCAATACTTTGAAGCGATGAAATTGACGGCGGTGAAGGCACCGATGATCACGAGGAGGAACCAGGCCATGGCCGAGGCGTACCCCATGTCGAACTGGCCGAAGCCTTTTTGGTAGAGGTACAGCGTGAAGAACATGGTGGAATCCGAGGGTCCGCCGTTGCCGCCCGAAACGATGAAGGCCTGCGTGAAGGACTGGAAGGAGCCGATGATCTGCAGCACCAGGTTGAAGAAGATGATGGGGCTGAGCATGGGGAGCGTGATCCGCCAGAACTTCTGGAGCGTAGTCGCACCGTCCACCTCCGCCGCCTCGTAGTACATGTTGGGAATCTGGCGCAGCCCGGCGAGGAAGATGATCATGGGGCTGCCGAAGGTCCAGACGTGCAGCAGGATGATGGTGCCGAGCGACGTGCTGGGATCCGAGATCCAGCCGGGTCCGGTGATGCCGAACATCGCCAGCACCTGGTTGACCAGGCCGGTGGTGCCAAAGATCTGCTTCCACAGGATGGCCACGGCGACCGACCCGCCAAGGAGGGAGGGGAGGTAGAACACCGAGCGGTAGAAGGGCAGTCCGCGCAGCCCCTTGTCGAGCACCAGCGCGATCAGCAGTGCGACTGCCAGCTGAAGCGGAACACCCACCAGTACATAGGTGAAGGTCACGCGCAGCGAGTTGTGCAGCCGGGCGTCGCCGAGCATCCGCGTGAAGTTGTCCAGCCCCGTCCATTCCGGCGGCTGCAGGAGGTTGTAGTCGGTGAATGCCAGGTAGAGCGACATGAGCATGGGGCCCGCCGTGATGACCACGAGCCCAATGAGCCACGGCAGGAGAAAGATGTACGCCGCCTTGTTGTCGCGCCGGTTGGCCCGCTTTTCCTCCGCGGTCATCGGCCCCTTGCGCCGGGACATCGACGACAGTTCGCTGATGGCGCTCACTGGCTCCTCCCGACGTCGCCGGGGGCGCCGGGCGTCCCCGCGTGCTGCTGTGCGGCCATGTGGTCTCCTTTGGTCATCGTGGCCTTCCACGGATTGGTACTTGCCTAAGGGTTTCTGGAGGCAACGGGTGCCGCCAAATCATGTTCCCCATGCGGCCTGAAGGTGACTCAGGCAACGGCGTCTCCGTACCAAAGTAAACGGTTTCTTGACCGGTGTACACCCCTTTGCTAATTTTTGAGAAAGCGTTTTCTGACTAGGTAGCGCTGGGTAGCGCCGCTGGGCGCGAACTGCGAAAGGCAGGACAAGGATGTTTGCAGATGCCCGGACCAGCGATGGCCGGACCAGCGATGGCCGGCCGAGCGATGCGCGGCCGAGCGCCATCGGTGGATATGAGGACTGGCCCGGCGTCATGGCTGCGGCGCCGCGCTTCCGCGCTGCAGACAGCCGGAGCCAGGAGCTGGCCGATGTCCTGGGCGTTCCCCAGGTCCCGGCCGGGCCCGCCGTCACCGTTGATTGGGAGGAAACGCACGACGGCGTGACCACCTCCCGTGTGAGCTGGCAGCTGGGCTTTGGCCCGCGCACCACGGCCTGGTTCATCCGCCCGGCGCACGCCGCCGGTCCACTGCCGGGCGTCCTGGCGCTGCACTGCCACGCCGGCGTCAAGTCCACCGGCGCCGCAAGGCTGGTGGACGGCCCGGCGGCGGAAAGCGGCCCGGACCCGCTCCGGAACCTGCTGTATGAGGGGCGGGCCTTCGCCACCTGGCTGGCCTCGCAGGGTTTCGCCGTGCTCGCACACGACACGTTCTCCTGGGGCAGCCGAGGCTTCGACCTGGGCACGCCTCCCGTCCGGACGGCCGCAGCGGTCGCCGGCCGGAGGGCACTGTGGCGGGAGGCCGGCGTCGAACCCTCCGCGTCGGAACTGTACGACGCCGCGGCCGCTGCGCACGAGGAGACTGTAGCCAAGGCCGCCGGACTCCTCGGCACCAGCTTCGCCGGCATGGTGGCGCACGACGACCTCGCGGCGCTGGACGTGCTCGCCCGGCTTCCCGGGGTGGACGCCGGGAGGCTCGGCTGCGCCGGTTTCTCCGGCGGGGGCGGCAGGTCCCTGATCCTGGCGGCCCTCAGCCCGCTGATCCGCAGCCATGTCGTGACCTGCATGATGACCACCTTCGGCTCCCTTTTTCCCGCGCACCTCGACGCCCATTCGTGGCTGCTCCAGACGCCCGGGCTCCCCCGGCTGGGAGACTGGCCCGATCTCTCCGCGCGCTCGATGGCCGACAGCCTGCTGGTCCAGTACGCGTCGGCCGATGAGCTGTTCCCCGACCAGGGAATGTACGACGCCGATGCCCGGCTGAGTGACCTCCATCCGGCCGGGCGGTACACCGGGAGCTTTTGGCCGGGCGGGCATGTGTTCACCCGGGGAATGCAGGAGGAGGCGGCCGCCTTCCTCGCGGCTGGCCTTCAGGCTGCGCCTGCAGTTCAGGCCGCGCCGGCACTTCAGTCCGCCCCGGCGGCCGCTGCCCTTCCCCGCATCGCGCTGGTGGGGGTGCACGGCTACGGTGCCCGTCATCTGGACAATCTCCGGCGACTGGAGGAGCGTCAGCTGGCCCGGCTTGTCGCCGTCGCCGATCCGCGTCCCCCGGCCGACGGGACGCTGGATTGCTCGGTGCAGGCCTTCGGCACCCTGGAGGAACTGCTGGCGGCGGGCACCGCGCCAGATGTCGTCATCCTGGCGACGCCCATCCAGACCCACGCCCCGCTGGCCCTGGCCGCCATTGCCGCCGGTGCCGACGTCTACGTGGAGAAGCCGCCCATGGCCTCCCTCGCCCAGTTCGACGAGGTGCTGGCGGCGGCCGGGGCGGCGGGCCGGCTGGTGCAGGTGGGGTTCCAGAGCCTCGGCTCGGAAGCGCTGCCGGAGATCGCCGCACTGGTGGAGTCGGGCGTACTCGGCCGCATCCGCGGGATCGGCGCAACAGGGGCGTGGGTGCGGAGCGTCGGCTACTTCAAGCGCTCACGCTGGGCCGGACGACGGAGCCTGGACGGCACCGACGTCGTGGACGGGGTGGCCACGAACGCCCTGGCCCACGCCGTTGCGACCGGGCTTCGGATCGCCGGCGCGGCGCTATCTGACGACGTTGTGTCGGTGGAAACCGACCTGTACCGGGCCCACACCACGGAGAGCGACGACACGTCGGTGATCCGGGTCCGCACGTCGGCCGGACGGGTTCTGCTGTGTGCCCTGACCCTGTGCGCGGCCGAACAGTTCCCGCCGTCCATCACGGTCTTGGGCACGCTCGGCAAGGCAGAGTTCTTCTACACCGAGGACAGGCTGGTCCTGGAAACCGCCGATGGCATCACCACGCGGACGTTCGGGCGGACGGACCTGCTGGAGAATCTCCTGGCCGCCCGCGCGGCCGGCAACGGTACGGCAGACAGGACCCACGACGGCGGGGCAGCCGGTCTGCTCAGCCCGCTCTCCGCCGCCGGCGCCTACATGACCGTCCTCGAGGCGGTCCGCACCGCGGAGCCGCCGCGGGAGATTCCCGCAGGCAACATTGCCTGGGAAGGCGAGGGCGACGACGCCCATCCCGTGGTGCACGGCATCGAGGCAGCCCTGCAACGGGCAGTTCTCTCGCAGTCCACGTTCGCCGAGCTCGGGCTGCCCTGGGCCAGATCTGACAAGGCCTGGTCTGACAAGGCCGGCCCTGACACGGCCCGGCCGGAACCGGCCTGCGCCTCACTGGCAGTGGACGGCCGCCCCGTCGCGTGGTTGCAGGACGGAAGCCGCATCATGCCGACGTCGTCGCCCCGCCCCTACCTGCATCCCGTGACCACTCTCGCGGGCACGGTTGTCAGCGATCACCTGCCCGCGGACCATGTCTGGCATTTGGGGGCCGGCGTCGCTATTCAGGACGTGGCAGGCGTGAACTTCTGGGGCGGCCGCACCTACACGCGCCAGGCCGGTGGTTACGTGTGGCGGGACGACCATGGCCGCATTGACATCACGGACATGGCCGGGTCCCCGGGCGCCCTGGACCAGACACTGCGCTGGGTTGGCCCCGACGGCACCCCGGTGCTGTCCGAGCAGCGGCGCTGGCGGTATGACGCCGTCGGCCCGTCCTTGTGGAAGCTGAGCCTCGACTTTGAGCTTTCGCCAACGGGACCGGAACCGGTGGCACTGGGCAGCCCTGGCTCCAACGGCCGGGAAAACGGCGGCTACGGCGGCTTCTTCTGGCGGCTGCCGCCCACAAATCGCGCGCTGATCCGGACGGCCGAGGCCGAAGGCGAGGACGCCGTGCACGGCACCGTTGCCCCGTGGCTGGCCTGGAGCGGACTGTTCGGGGCCGGCGAATCGTCCGAAGCAGGTGCAGAGGCCACCCTGGTGTTCCTCGCTTCCCCGCAGGCACCGGATCCGTGGTTCGTGCGTCTATCCGGCTACCCGGGGGTCGGGCTCTCGCTCGCCTGGGGCAGGCCGCTCCTCGCATCCCGGGACAACCCGGTCCGGCGCACCGTCACGGTACTGGTTGCCGACGGAATCCTGAGCACAGCAGACATTGAACAACTCACCGAATCTTTGGGGGAAACCACATGAACGTTCCAGCACCCGCAACCGCCCTGGCCGGATTCGCAACCCCTGCAACCGGACAGCCCGCAGGCGCACAGCCCGGCAACCCGGACGACAGGGCCACCAAACGGCAACGGGTCCTGGAGATTCTGGACGCCAAGGGACATGACTCCCTGCTCCTGACCAGCCACACCGCCCTCACGTGGTACCTGGACGGCAGCCGCATGCACATCAGCCTGGCCGGCGATCCGATCGCCGCGCTCCTCGTGGACCGTTCGGGGGAACATCTGATCACCTTCAATAACGAGGCGGAACGCCTCGCCGCCGAGGAGCTGCCGCCCGGCGTCGAACTTCACGCGGTTCCCTGGCACGGACAGCTCACCGACGCTGTTGGTGCCCTCGCCGGACCCGGCGAGCCGCTGGCGGAGAAGGCCGTGGCCGCGGAACTGCGGGCGGCGCGGCAGCCGATGCTGCCCGGTGAGAGCGCCCGGTACGCACGGCTGTGCGCGGACGCAGCACGCGCCATGACCGACGTCCTTTCGCGGGCGACGCCGGAGACCACCGAGTTCGAGGTCGCGTCCGCCCTGGCAGCGCGGATTGTCGCGGCCGGCGCAGAGCCCCTGGTCCTGCTCTGCAGCGGCAGTTCGCGCAGCGCGTTCCGGCACCCGCTCGCCACCCACGCACCGCTGGGCCGCCGCGCCATGGCCGTGGTCTGCGCCCGGCGGCACGGCCTGGTGGCCAACGTCACCAGGTGGGTGCGGTTCGACGTCGGCACCCCCGAAGAACTGGACGCTGAGGAGCGCATCGCGGCGGTTGAGGCGGATATTTTCGCCGCCACCGTTCCGGGCGCCACGCTCGGCGGCATCTTTGCGGAAATCCAGGCAGCGTACGCCCGGCATGGCTTCGGCGCCGACCAGTGGACCTTGCACCATCAGGGCGGACCCGCCGGCTACGCGGGCCGCGATCCCCGCGCCACCGCCGCCACGGGCGACGTCGTGGTGCCCAACCAGACCTTCACGTGGAATCCGTCCGGGCCCGGCGTCAAGATCGAGGACACCGTGCAGCTGACGGCGGCGGGAACCACCGTCCTCACGCTCGACCCGAGGTGGCCAGCGTCGGACGTCAACGGACTCCCCCGCCCGCTGACGCTGCAGCTGTAGCCCGGCCTGACCCAACTAGGTAGCAGCACAGGGCGTTCCCAGACCTGGGAACGCCCTGTGC